>WFYF01000160.1 GCA_015490255.1 Caldifarciminota bacterium | reverse complement strand
GCCCGCTCTCCTTCCGCTGGTGGGTCTGCTGTTCTTTGTGGGGACCACCGGAAAATCGGCGCAGATCCCCCTGTATGTGTGGTTGCCCGATGCCATGGAAGGCCCCACGCCGGTGTCGGCCCTGATCCACGCCGCCACCATGGTGACGGCCGGCGTGTATCTCATCGCCCGCTCCGCCCCCCTCTATGATCTCATTCCCCAGGTGGGCCATTTCATCGCCTGGGTGGGAGGACTCACAGCCATCATGGCGGCCTTCTATGCCCTGACCCAGCGGGATCTCAAACGGATTCTGGCCTATTCCACCATCAGTCAGCTCGGCTATATGTTCCTGGCGGTGGGGCTGGGAGCCTATGCGGCCGGGATTTTCCACCTGTTCACCCACGCCTTTTTCAAGGCTCTCCTGTTTCTGGGAGCCGGGAGCGTGATGCACGCCACCGGCGGTGTGCTGGACATCTTCCGGATGGGAGGCCTGCGGAAAAAGATGCCCCACACCTACTGGACCTTCCTGATCGCCTCCCTGGCCCTGGCGGGCATCCCGCCCCTGGCCGGGTTCTTCTCCAAGGACGAGATTCTGAAAGCCGCCTTCGGCCTGGACACGGGGCTGTGGTGGATCGGAACTGTCACGGCCCTCATGACCGCCTTCTATATGTTCCGGGCGGTGATGGTGACCTTCCATGGGGAGCCCCGGGATGCGGAGGTGTTTGACCACGTCCACGAATCTCCACCGGTGATGACCCTTCCCCTGTGGGTGCTGGCGGCGGCCACGGTTGTTGTGGGGTTCCTGGCAGGGCCCTTTCACGAGTTGCTCCACGACCTTTCCCATCGTGCCCTCCCGAAGGTGGACGCCTTCCCCGTGATTGCGGCATCCATCCTTGCCGCGGTTCTGGGCATCGCCCTGGCCTATCAAATTTACCGGCTCCAGAGCCCCTCGGGAGAGACCCTGGCCCGGAAATTCCGGCTGCTGTGGGTTCTCTCCTATCGCAAACTCTTTGTGGACGAAATCTACGATGTTCTGGTGCGCCGCCCCCTCAAGGGCCTGGCGCTGGGGCTGTATTACGGCGGCGACCGGGGATTGATTGATGGCACCGTCCATCTCACCGCCTGGGTGCAGAAAGGCATGGGAGCCGTGCTTTCCCGTTTCCAGAACGGGCTGGTGCGGGCTTATGTGGTGTGGACCCTGGTGGTGCTTGCCTATATCGTGTGGGCGGTTCGTTAACGAAAAGGAGGCACACGCATGATCCAGACCGCACGGGGACGGATGGAAGCCCTTTCAGTGATGGAAACCCACCCCTTCTGGGTGACCAGCCTTTATCTGGATCTTTCCCCCCAGGCCCGGGTGGGAAGTCAGTATCTCATCACCTTCAAAAACCTGGAAAAACAGGCGCGGGCGCGCCTTTCTGCAAGGGATCTCCCGGCGGAGGTCCGCCGATCCCTGGAAGAGGACCTTGTGAAGATTGAGCAGTATCTGGTTCCCGACAACCTGAAGGGGATGCGGGGAATCGCCATCTTCTCGTGCAGCGAGAAAGACCTGTTTGAAGTGTTCGCCCTTCCTCTGGTGTATCGCAACCGGCTGGTTCAGGATCCCACCCCCTATATCCGCCAGCTCCGGGCCATTCTGGAGGATTATCGTCCCACCGTCCTGCTTCTGGTGGACCGATCCATCGCCCGGGTGTTCTTTATCGGGCTGGCGGCTCCCCAGGAGGTGGCCGATTATATCTATCCCGGCGGCAAGCTTCCGCCGAAATTCCACGAGGACGAAGGCCCCAGCTTCAAGGGGCGGTCCATGGGAAGCGCCTCGCTGCCTGCCCACGGGTATGGAGAGCACAAGTTCCAGCGCAAGGAAGAGCTTGTCCTCCACAAACACTTCACCGAGGTGAACCGGAAACTCCTGCAGCTTCTGAACGAGCGTCCCTTTGACCGGCTGGTGATCGCCGGTCCCCGGGGTGAGGTGGAGGCTTTCCGGGGTTATCTCCATCCTTACCTTGCCCAGCGTCTTGTGGCGGTGCTTCACCGGGACGTGCGTCACATTTCCCCGGCGGAAATCCAGGATCTGGCGCTGGAGGCCGTGGAAGAGGCGGAACGGCGGGACGAAGTCCGGCTGGTGGAGGAGTGGAAGGAGAAAATGCCCATCGGATGGGCGGTGGCCGGGGTGGATGCGGTGCTCCGGGCCCTGTTCTACGGTCAGGTGCGCACCCTTCTGGTGAACGAAGACTTCAGCAAACCCGGATTTCGGTGCCCGGATGGCCTGCTGGCCACGGACCGCAAAAGCCTGGAGGAGTTCTGTGCCGCAGAGGAGATTCTGGAGGTGGCGGACGTGGTGGATGACGCCATTGAACAGGCGCTGGATATGGGGTCCCAGGTGAACATCCTGCGTCAGGCGGAGACCAAAGAGATGCTTCCGGATCTCGGGGCCATTCTCCGGTATCGCATCGGCTGATGGCCAGAAGAAAACGCGGACTGGGGACCTTCGGGGCGGAGTTTGAACAGCCCCGTCTCCGGGTGAACCTGGCGCCCCTGGTGGACATTTCCCTGTCCCTGGTGATCATGTTCATTGTGTCCATCCCTTTTCTGATTGAATCCGGGATCTTTGTGAGTCGGGGAGCGGCGGGGGGCAAAACCCAGCAGGTGGTGCAGAAACCGAAAGAGAAGGTCACGGTGAACCTGTATCTCCGGGCGGACGGCACGATTCTGCTGAACAACGAGCCGGTGACCATGGAGGAACTTCCGGATCTCATTCGGGAACTGATGAAGCGGAGTGCCACGAAGACGGCGGTGGTGTCGGCGGACTCCGAGGCCGTATACCGGGACGTGATCGCCCTGATTGACCTTGCCAAACTCAACGGGGCGCTGGATGTGGCCATTCTGAAACGGGCGAGAAGGCGATGATCAAGCGGTGGTTTCTCGGAGAGCCCCAGGACGAGCCGGAGGTGGAACTTTCGGATGTGCTTCTCCCGATGGCCGGGGTGGCTTTGCTTGTGCTCATCATGCTGATGATGGGGGCGCCCAACCTCCTTTCCCAGGCCAACGTGAAGGTGGACCTGCCCGAAGCCCACGTGGTGGAGGCGGAGCTGGAGGATCAGATCACCCTGACCCTGACGCGGGATGGGAAGGTGTTTCTTTATGACGAGCCGGTGGAGCGGGGAATCCTGGTGGACACCATCCGGGCGCTTCAGCTGGAGGACACGGTGGCGCCGTTTTACCGGCTGGTGGTGATCCGGGCGGATGAAGGGGTACCCTTCGGGCAGGTGCTGGAGCTCCTGGATGCGGCGAAAAAGGCGGGGTCCAAACGCGTGGCCCTGGGGGTGATCCAGGCGAGGGATTGAATCCGCCCCATGCGATTCCCCAAGGAATC
>WFYF01000159.1 GCA_015490255.1 Caldifarciminota bacterium | reverse complement strand
TCGCTATCCCTTCCGGCACACTCTGCGAGGTACCCTACTCCTTGAAAGTGTCCTTCTGGTGGGGCTTCTGGGCCTGCATCTCTTTCTTCTCGGACGCTTTCTGGTGGACGTTTCGCTGTTCCGCCTTCTCCTTTCCTGGTCGGCGGGTCTCCTGGTGTTTCAGGGATGGCTGTATCGGGAGGAAGGGCGCCAGCGAGCTTTCATCCGGAAGGTGCTTTCCCTGTATCTCGCCCCGGAGGTCACCCGGGTCCTGCTGGAGGACCCTTCCCGTCTGCGCCTGGGAGGAGAGCGGCGGGAGATCACCGTGTTTTTCTGCGATGTCCGGGGGTTTACCGCCCTTTCCGAAAACCTCCCCCCGGAGGTGCTGGTGGAGGTGATGAACGCCTATCTGGACCGTGTCACCGAGGTGCTCTTCCGGAACGGGGCCACCCTGGATAAATATCTCGGTGATGGGGTCATGGCCTTCTGGGGCGCTCCGGTTTTCCAGCCAGACCATGCGCGCAGAGCCTGCCAGGCTGCCCTGGAGGTCCAGCAGGCCGTGGAAGACTTCTCCCGAATCCTGCGGAGAAAGGGGTTTCCTGAAATCCGCGTGGGGGTGGGGCTGGCCACCGGCCCTGCGGTGGTGGGCAATCTGGGCTCGGCCCGGCACTTTGACTATACCGCTGTGGGGGACACCGTCAACACCGCGTCCCGTCTGGAGGGGCTCACCCGGGTGTTCGGGGCGGACGTCCTCCTGACCGGAACCACCCGGGAGCAGGCCGGAGACGATTTCCTCCTGCGGAAGGTGGGGAAAATCCGGGTCAAGGGCAAACAGCAGCCCGTGGAGGTCTGGGAACTTCGCCGCGAGCCTCACCCGGACCTCCCCCTCTGGAATCACGGCCTGGAGGCCCTCTACCGGGGCCGTCTCAAGGAAGCCCTCCGGATCTTTCAGCGGCTCTCGGACGGAGATCCGGTGGCGGCCTTCTATGCCGAATGGCTCACCGAACGACCCGACGAAGCCCTGGACCAGAAGGGAGTGCTGACGTTTGCTGTCAAGTGAAGAGCGGGTGTTTTCCGTCATTTTCCCCCATCCGCCCTGGGGACCGCTCACCTACAGGGGAGCAGCACCGCCGGGGGGAGTGGTGTTTGTCCCCCTGAAACACCGGGTGACGGTGGGGGTGGTCTGGGAAGAAGAACCACAGGTTCCCGAAAGGGAGATCCGGCCTGTTGCGGGTTTTACGGGAGCGGTGCTTCCGTCGTGGGTCCTCACCGCCCTCCGACGGCTGGCTGCCCGCACCGGCCACCCCCCCGGGAAGTTTCTTTCCCACGCCCTCCCGCCGGGAATGGAAGACCTGTATCATCTCCAGATCCGGCCCCGGGAACTCCCTCTCCGGGTTCCGGGAGTTCGTCGCCGGCTGCTTGAAGCCCTCTCCGACCGACGCTGGCGTGCCTGGAAGCGTCTGCGCCAGACCACCCGGGCCACAGCCCGGGATCTCCTTCGTCTTCTGGAGGCCGGGGCGATTGAGATCCGGGAGCGATATCCCCTATGGAAAGAGAAAGCGCATTCCCCCCCATCGTCGTCCAGTTCTCTCCGGATGCTTTATGGCCTCACCCTGGGAGAAAAACGTCGTCTTCTCCACGCATGGGCTCCGGAACGGCCCGTGATGTTCTGGGTGGCCGATCCCACGCTGGCACGTTTCTGGGGACACCTTCTGGACTGGCCTGTGTATTCCTCCACCACCCCTCCCGGCATGCGCAGAAAACTCTGGGAAGAGGCCCTGGCAGGGAAGGTTTCCGGAGTGGTGATCACCCGGGCAGGGTTTCTCCTGCCCCTTCCCCGGCCGGTGCTGGTGGTGGATGAGCCCTGGATGGAGGGATTTTTCTTCCGGACCGATCTCACCCTGGAAGCGGTGCTTTCTTCCCTACCCCTGCCCATACGAGTTTTCCGGTCTGCTCCGGCCCTCCCGGGGGAAGGCTCCTGGCCTGATGTTCGCGTCGTCCGGCGGTTTCCGGAGCGCAGTCCCCGCTGGAAGGTGGGGTCCCGTCCCCACTTTCTCTGGAGGGCGGCGGAACGGGCCCTGGAA
>WFYF01000158.1 GCA_015490255.1 Caldifarciminota bacterium | reverse complement strand
CGCTCGACTTGCATGGCTAAGGCACGCTGCCAGCGTTAGCCCTGAGCCAGGATCAAACCCTCCATGGGGAATCCTGCCTCTATCACCGTACGCCTTCCTCTCACGCAACCCTCACTTGCCAAAGATCTCATATCTGCGTGAGCCTTATAAGGATACACCTCCCGGCCGGAGATGTCAAGACCCCCGGGAGAAAAGGGTCAGGGATGAAGGGGCGCGGAAGAAGGCGTATCCTTACAACATGCACGAAATTCTCAACGGTGCGGTCATCGGGGTTTTGCAGGGCATGACCGAATTTCTGCCCGTTTCCAGCTCCGGGCACCTCGTGCTGGCCCGCCATCTCCTGGGCCTGCGCACAGACGGAATCACCCTGGAGGTCCTGGCCCACGGGGGCACGCTGCTCGCCATCCTGGTGTATTTCTGGCGGGATATCCTTTCCCTTCTTCAGGATCGCCAGCTCCTTCTGTGGGTTGGCGCAGGAATGCTCCCTGCCGGTCTTTCCGGAATTTTCCTGAAGGATCTGTTTGAACGGGCCTTCACCCATCCCGGTATCCTGGCTTTCACCTTCGCGCTCAACGGCCTCTGGCTGCTGTCCACCCGAACGAAACAACCGGCGGGCGGCCTGAATCTCCCCCGGGCTCTGGGGGTGGGGACCGCCCAGGTTGCCGCCCTGTTTCCGGGCATTTCCCGCTCCGGCACCACCATCGCCACCGCCCTCCACCTGGGGGTGGAGGCCGACACCGCCTTCCGCTTCTCTTTCCTGATCGGGTTTCCCCTGATGGTGGGGGCGCTCATCCTGGAAATTCTCCAGGGAGGGCTCCAGCGGGTCCCCTCCTCCCTGGCTCTCTCTACCTTTGGTGCCTCTCTTTTCTCCGGTCTTCTGGCCCTGGTGTGGCTGCGACGCTTCACCCTCACCGGAAAACTCTGGATGTTCGGGATCTATACCCTGATCCTTTCCGGAGGTGTGGCGCTGTGGTGGCTTTCCTGATCCTTCTTGCCTTTCAACCCTATTTTTCTCTGTCAGTGGACACCTCCCTGGCCCGCTTTGTCCCGGCGGTGGGGGACACCGATCTGGGACTGATTTATATTCAGGCTTTCAACAACGCCCAGACTTCCATTGACGTGTGCATTTTTTCCATCAACCGGAACGACATCACCGACGCCCTGATCGCCGCCCACAACCGGGGAGTACAGGTCCGGGTGATTGCGGACTACAACAACTATGTGAGCACCGACTCCGTGTATTTTCGTGCCATGGAAAACGCCGGGATCCCCGTGCTCCACAGCGCGGCAGGACAGAACACCACCCACACCATGCACAACAAATACGCCATCGTTGACGGTCGTCTCGTGATCACCGGGTCCCTCAACTTCTCCAGTCCCACCACGGACGCCAACCACGTGGTGGTGGTGGACGATTCCGCCCTTGCGGCGGTTTTCCGACAGGACTTTGAAGAGATGTGGGGTTCCACCGGACCCTTCCCCGACACCCTGGCTTCCCGAACCGGCACCCGCAAGCAAACGCCGGCCGTGCACCACCTCACGGTGGGGGGACGGGAGGTGTATGTGTTCTTCTCCCCGCAGGATCCTTTTACCGTGCTGGACACCTTCCTGTCTGTGGTGGCCGCCACACGATCTCATGCCTTCTTCCAGCAATGGTTCTTCACGCTGGGAGAAATTGCCGATACCCTTTATCAGGTATGGCAGCAGGGCGGAATCGTGGGGGGGATCTTTGACGAAGGGAACTGGCTGGACCCCGGGGGCTATTCCGAATCCTGGTGCATGAGCGGCGATCCCGCCTGCCCGGGAGGGAATCCCTGGGATCCCCCGGCCTGGGTGGCTCCCGACGGTCTTCCCGGACGTCTTCATCACAAGGTGGGTGTGTTTGACGACCGGTGGGTGGCTTTTGGTTCCACCAACTGGACCTACAACGGCTTCTTTTCCAACGACGAAAACCTGGTCCTGGTCCTTTCCGACACGCTGGCGGATGCCTTTCTTCAGGAGCTGGCCGCCCGATGGGCGGAGACCGGCGCAGGGGGACGGCTTCCGGGACACCTGCGAACGGTGGAGGTCCAGATGACCGGTTCAGATGGCGACAGCTCCGCCCTGGCCGGGAGACGTCTGGGCGGAATCTGGACGGTGGCCACACCCCTGGGCAGCGGGCTGTATGCGGTGGTGGACTCCCTCTATCCTTTCCCCTGGCAGGGTCTGGTGGTTTATCTCCCCGGTGGCTCCTTCCAGCCCGGAGACCGGATCCACATCCACGGAACGGTGCAAGAAAGCCTGCAAACCACCCTGCTCACGACAGACACCGCATGGGTTTCCGGCGCATATTTCCCGCCCTCTCCCTGGCCTGTTTCTTCGCTCTCTTCCCTCCTTCAGGAAGCCTATGAAGGGGTGTTCGTGGAGATCGGCCCCCTTCAGGTGATCCGATCCGGCAGCGGCCGCTTCACGGTGGCCCAGGGTTCAGACACCCTGGAGGTGGGCCGGTGGGGTGGCAATTTCACTCCGCCCGAGGCGGGGGTGTATGTCACGCTGCGGGGT
>WFYF01000157.1 GCA_015490255.1 Caldifarciminota bacterium | reverse complement strand
CACCCGGGCGGTGGCCACCGCCTGGACCATCTTGGCCCCGTCCTTGGTGATGCCCCCGTGTTCATACCGTTTGCCCACCATGAAACCGGTGATGTTCTGGAGGAAGATCAGGGGAATGCCCCGCTGGTTGGCCAGCTCAATGAAATGGGCGCCCTTCAGGGCGGCCTCGCTCATGAGCACCCCGTTGTTGGCCAGGATCCCGACGGGAT
The DNA here is from genome assembly GCA_015490255.1 of Caldifarciminota bacterium. Classification (GTDB taxonomy): domain Bacteria; phylum Hydrothermota; class Hydrothermia; order S141-80; family S141-80; genus S141-80. The sequence continues at coordinate 1,992 of WFYF01000157.1, read as the reverse complement.
ACCCCATCCACCGGGCGAAACCCGTGACCAGGGTGGTGCCGTAATTAGCCTTGAACTCGTGAAAGCGGGAGCCGTCCACCAGGCGGGCGATCACCTCCCGCACGTCGTAGGGGCGGGCGGGGTCTTTCGGCAGGATGCCGTAGATCTCGTCCGGGTCATACAGGGGATCTTCAGGCGGGGCGATGTCCAGCTCTACCCGTTTGACCCGGTTCAGATGGGCCACGATGGAACGGGCGATCTCCAGGGCTTCCTCGTCGTTCTCCGCCATGTGGTCCGTCACCCCAGAGATCCGGGAGTGCACCTCCGCACCGCCGAGCTCCTCGGCCGTGACCTCTTCTCCCGTGGCTGCCTTCACCAGGGGAGGGCCGCCGAGATAGATGGTGCCGGTCCCCTTCACAATCACGTTCTCATCGGACATGGCGGGGACATAGGCCCCCCCGGCGGTGCACATGCCCATCACCACGGCGATCTGGGGGATGCCCAGGGCGGACATCCGGGCCTGGTTGAAGAAGATCCGGCCGAAATGCTCTTTGTCCGGAAACACTTCGGCCTGCAGGGGAAGGAACACCCCGCCTGAATCCACGAGATAGATGATGGGGAGGCGGTTTTCCAGTGCCACCTCCTGGGCCCGGAGGTGCTTTTTGATGGTGATGGGGAAATAGGTTCCGCCCTTCACCGTTGCATCGTTGGCAACAATCACCACTTCCTTCCCCGAGACCACGCCGATTCCGGTGATGATCCCACCTGCGGGGACCTGGTTGTCATACATCCCCCAGGCGGCGAGGGGAGAGAGTTCCAGGAAGGGGGTGTCGGGATCCAGCAGGCGTTCAATCCGTTCCCGGGCCAGGAGTTTGCCCCGTTTCCGGTGGAGTTCCACCGCGTGGGGCGGACCGCCCCTGCGCACTTCGGCAAGCCGCCGGCGCAGTTCCTCCACCAGCCCCTTGTGATGGGCGTAATTTTCCTGAAACTCCGGACTGGATGTCCGGACCTGACTTGCCAGAACTCGCATGGTCTAAAAGATAGACGCTCCGGGGCGGTTTTTCAAGGACGGCGGGGTGTGTCCCGGCTTCCTCCGTTTGACCCACCGGCGAACACCCTCTATCCTTTCCTGCACAAGGAGGGGTTCATGCGCTGGGCAGTTCTGGGCATTCCTCTCATGGCAGGCTGGCTCCATGCCCTCCCGTCTCCGGGAGAGGTTGTCCTGACCCCCCGGGGGGCCTGGCTCACCTTTTCTGTCCGGGTTTCCGGCGACTCGGTGGTGCTGGACAGCCTCCCCCACCCCCTGGAGGAAGACCGCCTGCGTTTTCAGGGTGCAGGAGTTCGTGTGGAAGGATGGCGTCTTGAATTCATACCCGCTCCGCCTCCGCCAGTTCAGGAACTTGCAACCCTTCGCCGTGAACTCACCCGCACCCTCCACAGCCTTGAAGATTCTGCCGAGGCCCGGAACCAGGCCCTTCAGGCCATCAACCGTTACGCCGCTTCGGAAATCAAATCCGTGGAGGAACTGCAGGCCTATGTGAACCTGCTCCTGGAACACAAACCCGTCCTCAGGGCCGAACGCCGGGCTCTCCGGGACCGGCTCAAGGACGTGAGCGAACGTCTCCGGCAGATCCCGGACATCCCGTCCCGCATGTCACGCCTGATCCTCTTCACCCGGGGCGAAGGAGCGCTCCGTGTCCAGGTGTTCACCCCCCGTGCAGGATTTGCTCCCGGTCTGCGGCTCCGGGTGGATCCCCGCACCGGCCAGGTCACCCTGATCCGGGAAGTGGAAGTGTGGCAGAACACCGGATGGACCTGGCGCGACGTGCCCTTTCTGCTCACCACCCGGGAGGCGTCCTGGGCGCTGGGAGATCCTCCTCCCCTATCGCCGTGGGAACCTTTGCCCCACTCTCCACCCCGACGACGATCGCTTCTGCGTTCGGCCCCGGCCCAGGAGTTCCGTGTGACGCCGTCTCCCGAGGCGAAAGCGGGTGCCGGGGGAGACCTTCAGGT
>WFYF01000156.1 GCA_015490255.1 Caldifarciminota bacterium | reverse complement strand
GGGTGAAATCCGCGGGGTGGCTGAAGAGTACGAACCACTTCCCCCGGAAATCGTCCGGGAGTTTCATGGGTCCGTGGGTGGTCTGAACCTCAAGAGCCGGGAAGGTTTCCCCGAGCAGCGGCATCCGCGTTTCCATGGTACATCCTCCTTTTTGAGGTTTGTTTAATATTTACATATTGCAATTATATACTTTAGGTTACGTTCTGTCCACGCTCCCTTCTCCCCTCTTTCAACGGTGCGGGCAGGATGCTTTATCATAACCTCACACGAAAAACGGGAGGTTCAGCATGGAGGTCTTCAAGAACTACATCGGCGGGAAATGGGTTCCTTCCACATCAGAGCGGACCTTTGAAAGCCGCAACCCCGCCCACTGGGACGAAGTTCTCGGGGTGTTTCCCGACAGCACGGAAGAAGACGTCCAGAAGGCGGTGGAGGCTGCAAAAGAGGCCTTCCGCCAATGGTCCCGCATGCCCGCCCCCAAGCGGGGGGAAATCCTCCGGAAGGCCGGGGAGATCCTCCTGGCCCGCAAGAAGGAAATCGCCCGGGTGATGACCCGGGAAATCGGCAAGGTTCTCAAAGAGGCGGAAGGGGACGTCCAGGAGGCCATTGACACGGCCTTTTACGCCGCCGGCGAAACCCGGCGGATGTTCGGCTATACCACCCCCTCGGAACTCCCCAACAAATACGCCCTGACCTTTCGCACCCCCGTGGGCATCGCCGGGGTGATCACCGCCTGGAACTTCCCCATCGCCGTGCCCGCCTGGAAAATCTTCCCCGCCCTGGCCGCCGGAAACACCGTGATCTTCAAGCCCGCCCCCGATGCCTCCCTCACCGCCACCTATTTCGTTGAAGTCTTTGAAGAAGCCGGCCTTCCCCCCGGCGTGTTCAACCTGGTCTTCGGCGCCGGGATCGCCGGCAAGGCCATTGTGGAGCACCCCGACATCAAGATCATCGCCTTCACCGGCGGCACCGAGACCGGGAAGAAGATCTATGAATCCGCCGGTCGCCGCCTGAAACGGGTCTCTCTGGAGCTGGGAGGCAAGAACCCTCAGATCGTGATGCCCAGCGCGGACCTGGACCTCGCCGTGGAAGGGGCCGTCTGGGGTGCCTATGGCACCACCGGCCAGCGGTGCACCTCCACCAGCCGCCTGATTCTCCACGAGGCCATCTATGACGCCTTCATGGAGCGCTTCAAAGAGCGGGTCTCCCGCATCCGGATCGGGGACGGACTGGATCCCGAGGTGGAAATGGGACCCGTGATCAACAAAACCCAGCTGGAAAAGGACCTCATGTATGTGCGGATCGGTCAGGAAGAAGGTGCGCGTCTCACCTATGGTGGAAAGCAGCTCACCGAGGGCCCCTATGCCGAAGGGTGGTTCATGGAGCCCACCATCTTTGAGGACGTCACCCCGGACATGCGGATCTTCAAAGAAGAGATCTTTGGCCCCGTGCTTTCCGTGATCCGGGTGAAGTCCTTTGAGGAGGCCATTGAGGTGGCCAATGCGGTGCGGTATGGGCTGTCTTCTTCCATCTATACCCGGGACACCGTGGAGGCCATGCGGGCCGTCCAGGAGCTGGAGGCGGGCATCACCTATGTGAACGCCCCCACCATCGGTGCGGAGTCTCACCTTCCCTTTGGCGGCGTGAAGGACACCGGGAACGGTGCCCGGGAAGGCGGGTGGACGGTGTTTGACATTTTCACGGAGTGGAAGACGGTGTATATTGACTTCTCCGGGAAGCTCCAGAAAGCCCAGATTGACACCTGGGAGGAGTGAGATGCCGGCAAAAGGGGACCGGACGATACCGCCGGATCACCTGGACGAACTCCTGGAGATTCTGGCCTGCCCGAAGTGCAAACAGCCTGTGGCATACCGCAAAGAGGACAACGTGTTTCTGTGCAAAAACTGCCGGCTCAAGTTTCCCGTGATTGACGGTATCCCCGATTTTCTTCTGGAAGACGCCGAACCGCTGGAGGACTGACAGGAACGTGCGCCCATGGGTCTGATATACCTGTTCCTTGCCGGTGCACTTGTGCGCACGGATGTGGTGGATCGGGGATCCACGCTGGAGATCACCGTATCGGTGAATCCGGAAAACCTGCGTCGCCGCATCCAGGAAGCTGCGCTCCCGCCGCTCTCGGATCGGCCTTATATCCCCTATGTGGACATCCACGTCGCCCTGCCCGGACCGCCGGGTGATGCAGGTGTTTCCGCCCGGTGGTCCGGGCTGCCCCTCGGGGGGATTCCCCTTCTCCATGTGGCGCGGGACGGTCTGGACCTCCAGACAGTTTTTGCGCGCAGCGGGGTGAAAGACACGGCCTTTGACCCCCGGGTTTCGGTCCATTCTTTCCAGGGATATCGTTATGCCACCCTGCGCATTCCCCTCCTCCGGGTCCGCCAGGGCAGGGCAGAGTATCCCTCCTCCGTACGGATCCGGATCCCTCTTCAGACACGAAAGAAAGGGCATGGAACGCCTCCAGAGGCTCTGACCCGCCTGGTGGTGAATCCGCAGCATCTGGTTCGCTCCAGCCCGACGGCCCCCCGCAAGCAGAGCACTCCGCCTTCCGCCGGGCTCTGGGTGCAGATTCCCATCCCCCGGTCGGGGCTCTATGCCCTGACCGGCCGGGACCTTGCCCCCCTCGGACTGGAAGGCCTCCGTCTGGACGCCACCGCCGTTTTCTGCACCGATGGAGACACCCTGAACGGGAGAGACGTGACGGACGTTTTCCAGGCGCTGCGGCGCGTTCCGGTTCTGGCGCTGGATGGCGCCACCCCCGGGGTACTGGACGGGGAAGATACCCTGCTGTTCTATGCGGAGGGGCCCCGGAAGTACCGCTTCCGCGCCGGGGACTGGACGTTTTTTGAGCACCCCTACACAGACACCCTGTTCTGTTTTCTGGGTGCAGGCACAACCCCCTCTCCTCCCGTCCCCGATTCTTCTGTCTCCGGTTCCGGCCTGCCCCTGGAAGAGGGGGTTTTCTTCTTTCGCCACGAACGGAACCTCGTGAACCTGGCCCGGAAAGGCCTCCGGTGGGAGGGTGAGGAGTTTTTCCGCCCGGCCGGGGTGGGCTCCCTTGACACCACCATCTCCTTTACGCTGGATCCCCCGCCCACCGGAAAGGGGCGCATCCGGTTTGCCTTTGTCTCGGCCCGGGGCTATTCCGACTATCGGGAGATCCGGTGGCGCGTGGGAAACAACGAGGGGGCGGACAGCCTTCGTCCCTTTATCACGGATGTGTGCGTGCGGGGGTGCGACGACAGCCTGCAGAATCTTCCTGCTTCCGGAGCCATTCGCTTCACCCTGCGGTGGTTCCGCCCGGAGGAAGACCTGCTCTATCTGGATTTTGTGGAGATTCTCTACCGTGCCCGGCTTTCGGTGGCCTCCCAGCGCCTCGTCCACTTCACATCCGCGGATACAGGTCTGCGCCAGATCACCGTTGAGGGCACACCCCGGTGGGTTCTGGATGTGACCGACCCCACCGCCCCCATCCGGATCACCGGGCTGAACGCCGGTGGAGATCGCATCACCTTCAACTGGACCGTCCGGGAAGGCACCCGCCTGCTCCTGGTATCCGCACCCCTCCGCCCCACGGGGCTCCGTCCCGTGGATCTCTCCGTCCTGTGGCAGGTTTCCACCCCGGCGGACTTCATCCTGATCTATCCCCGGAGCCTGGCCGCCGCGGTAGGGCCGTATCTCGCCTGGAGAAAAGATCACATCCCCCGGTTTGACGGCACCCGCTGGCAATACACCTCCGGGAAGGTGGCGGCCTTCGCGGTGGAGGACATCTTCACCTCCTTTGGCTTCGGCGTCCGGGACCCCGTCGCCCTGCGCAATTTCTTCGTGTATCTCGCTGAACAGGGGCTGGTGAGGCCGGGAAGCACCTTCGTGCTCCTGCTGGGGGATGGCACATACGACTATAAGAATTTCTCCGGCACGGGGGGGAATCTGATTCCACCTTATGAGCCCTTTGAGGCCATTGATGTCAACGAATACGCCATCCGGGGAGCCTGGGAAGAGTTTTTCGTGGACCTTGACGCAAGCGGAGGTTCCGTGGCCGGTGAACTCTATATCGGGCGGATTCCGGTGCGCAGTGCGGACGAGGCCTATGCCTATCTTGAGATGATGAAACGGTATGAACGGGGAGACCTCCCTGGCATGTGGCGCAACCGGGCCGTTCTGGTCTCGGATGACGAATACGCCGAGAACCGCTCTTCCGAAGCCTTCCATATGATCTCCACCCAGCGGGTTTTTGAAACCCTGCCCCCGTTCATGGAAGTCACCCCCGTCTATCTGATCCGGTATCCCCGTTCAGAACGTTCGGCTCGTGGGCAGGATGCCCTGGTGGAAGCCTTCAACCGGGGAAGCCTTTTCCTGAACTTTTTCGGTCACGGCAACCCGGTCACGCTGACCCACGAGAACATCCTGCCTCCATCCGCCTATCCCCGGCTCCGGGCAAGCGATCGTCCCACCCTGGCGGTGTTCGCTTCCTGCAAGGTGGGGGCTTTTGACCGGCTGGAACCCGAAGACGTTCTGGGGGAGTTGTTCCTCCAGAAGGGTGTGGCCATCGGCACCATCTCCTCCTCCGCCCTTTCCTTCGCCTTTGCCAACGAGGTGTATGTGATGGCCATGATTCAGGCGGCCCTCTCGGGACCTCAACCGCTGGGATTGCTGCACCTTCAGGGGAAGAACCAGCCCTATTACCTCCTCCTGGGCGATCCCGCGGTTCTCTTCCGGTTCCCTGCCACCGCGACCTGGTCCGTGAGCCTTCCCGACACCTTCTGGAGTGCAGAGAGCTTTTCCTACAGCGCATCCGGACCCGACTCCCTTTATCTGGCCTCCCTGCGAATCCCTTCCCGGGACACCACCTACACCGGCGG
>WFYF01000155.1 GCA_015490255.1 Caldifarciminota bacterium | reverse complement strand
GGTATGTGATGGTGGGCCCGGCCCAGGAAAAGATCCTGGAGTCGCTTTATTCAGGAAACATGATTGAAATCTGCCCCCTGGGGGCCATCACCGGCCGGGACTACCGCTTCAAGGCCCGCCCCTGGGAAATGGAATACACCTATGGGGTTTCACCCGTATTCTCCACCGGAGACACGGTGAAGATCTATACCCGGCGCCGGGGTCTGATGAGCCGGGGCCCCTTCGCCGAAGGGGGGCGCCGGAAGGACCTCCACGAGGTGATCCGGCTGTATACCCTGGTCAATCCGGAAACCAACGGCTTTTTCCTGGATGACGCCACCCGGTTCACCTTTGACTTTCCCCAGTCCCGGGAACGTCACCTCGCACCCCAGGTCCGGAGGAAAGAGGGTCTGACTTCCGCCCTCTGGGACGAGGCTCTGGAGGTGACGGAGGAGCGTCTCCGGCCCTATATCGCCGACAAGTCCATCGCCTTTCTGGCCGGTGGGGTGGGAACGGCAGAGGGGGCCTTCCTCTTTCAGCGTCTGGCCCGGGAGGTGTTCCGCACCCCCCACATAGACAGCCGCCGACCGGAAGGGGCAGACCGTCCGGACGATCCTCTCCAGGAGGCCCTGGACGCTGCCGCCTCCCCGACCACCTTCCGCGATCTGGAAGAAGCCGACTGGATTCTGGCCTGGCGGACAGACATCCTGCACCGGTGGCCCACCCTGGGTCTCCGTCTGGTCCGGGCCCGCAACCGGGGGGCCACCATCGTGGCTGCCTCGTTCATCAACGAATCCGACAGACCCTGGAAACCCCGGAGCCTTGTGTTCCATCCTGCCGAGGAGCCTGCCATCCTCCAGGCGATGCTCCATGGGAATCTTCCGGAGGCCCTTTCCGGCCTGGAACGGGCGCAAAAGCCCCTCCTGGTTCTGAACGACGCCCTGCCCACCGCCATCCAGCGGGCGCTCCTCGCCTTTGCCCTGAAGCGGGACATCCAGGTTCTCTATCTCCGGTACGCCCCCAACGGCCAGGCCTTTGTGGATGTGGGCGTGCATCCAGGGCTGCTTCCCGGGCACATTCCCGCCCCTCGCACGGGCCTTCCCACCGCCCGGATTCCCGAAGCCATCCAGGAGGGGAAGATTCGTGCCCTGGTGCTCTGGGGGGTGGACCCCCTTGTGGAATTCCCGGACCGGGATGCCTGGGAGGAAGCTCTCGGAAAGCTGGAATTCCTGCTGGTGGTGAAGGATATGAAATCTCCGGTAGACGGGCTGGCTCACGTGATCCTTCCCCAGGCGGTGCCCTTTGAGGTGGAAGGGCGCTGGGTGAACACGGTGGGCTTTGTGCAGAAAAGCCGGGCTGCTCTGGAGCCGGCCGGACTTTCCCGTCCGGATTACGCCATCTGGGCGGAACTGCTGCACCGTTTCGGGGAACCGGTGCCCCGGACCGCGGACGCCGTCTGGGAAACCATGCAGGCCCGGATTCCCTTCTACGCCGGCATCTCCGGGGATCTACACATTGAGGAAAAGCCTTATCCGCGCTATATTCCCACCGTGGCCTATTACCGGGAGGTGGCCCATCCCGAACGAGCCGCTTACATCTTTCGCCCCCGGATGGTGGACGTCTCCCTCCCGGACCGCGCTTCTTCCAGCGGACCGGTGCTGGTGGCCACGGACCACGCTTTCAAGGCGGGGCTCTATACCTGGCGTGGAGAGCTCATCCAGCAGGCTTTCGGAGAGCTGGACCTCCGGGTGGTGGCGGAAGTCCACCCCGATACCGCTTCGGACCTGGGCATTCACGAAGACGGCACCTGGATCCAGCTCATCCGGGAAGGAAAGTCGGTCCGTCTGCGTCTGCGCCGGAATCCGGAAGTTCCCCACGGCGTGATCCGGGTGTTCCGGAATTTCTATGATCACGATGCCAACCGGCTTCTCCCGCCATCCGGGTGGTGCACGGTGGAAGTGAAAGAGGCCACCATGGAGGAAGTCTCATGAACGCGCTTCTTCTCATGGCCGGACTTGCCCTCGGCGCGTTTCTCGGCCTCACCGGGGTTGCCGCCTATCTGGTCTATGGAGAACGGAAACTGCTGGCTTATGTCCAGGATCGGATCGGCCCCAATCGGGTGGGTCCCTTCGGCCTTCTGCAACCCATCGCCGACGCGCTGAAGCTCCTCTTCAAGGAAGACTTCACCCCGGCCCATGTGGACCGTGTGCTGTATACCCTCGCCCCCATGCTCCCGGCGGCCTTCGGCCTCACCGCCTTCATGCTGATGCCCTTTCACCCTTCCTGGCCCCTGGCCGATGTTTCTGTGGCCCTGGTCCTGCTTTTCGCCATGGTCTCTCTGGGGGGGTACGGCGTGATCCTGGCGGGCTGGTCTTCCCATTCCAAATATTCCCTTCTGGGGGCGCTGCGGAGCGCTGCCCAGACCATCAGCTATGAACTGCCCATCGCCCTGGCCTTCGCCAGCGTCGTGGTGCTCGCCGGATCCTTTTCTCTCCTGGACATCGTGCGCTTTCAGCAGAAATACGTGTGGCTGGTGATTCCCAACTTCGTGGGTTTTCTGCTTTATCTCGTGGGCGCCTTCGCCGAGACCAACCGGGCCCCCTTTGATCTGCCGGAGGCCGAGAGCGAGCTCGTGGCGGGGTATCTCACGGAATACTCCTCCATGCGCTGGGCCCTGTTTTTCCTGGGAGAATACATCAACATCGTTGTCGCCGCTTCCCTCATGACCACCCTGTTCCTGGGCGGGTTCGCAGGTCCGTTCGCCAGTGGACCCTGGTGGTTTGCCCTCAAGGCCGGGGCCATCATTTTCCTTTTTATGTGGGTGCGGGCCACCTTCCCCCGTTTCCGGTATGACCAGCTCATGGACTTCTGCTGGAAGGTGCTGGTT
>WFYF01000154.1 GCA_015490255.1 Caldifarciminota bacterium | reverse complement strand
GTCCGGAGGGACGGTGTAAGGATGAACACGAACGTCAATCCGGAGAATCTTGCCCAGAAGGCTCCCCGTGTTCTGAGCATTCCCCCAGGGGTCGCCGGCACGTCCTCCATCGCCTGTGGCCACATAGAGCATCCCATCCGGTCCGAACCGGAGACAGCCTCCGTTGTGGTTGGACGCGGGCTGCCGGATGCGGAGCACCGTCTTCATCCGGGAAAGATCCGGCTGCCCGTTCTGGAGGGGAATGCGGGCGATCACGGTGTGACCCAGCGTGTCGGTGAAGTTCACGAACACTTCGGGGGCGTGAGGGGAGAAGGCCATGCCCAGCAGTCCCTGTTCCGGGCCCCGGGTGGTGAGAAAGGGCTGGAGATCCATCCACACCCGGACCGTTCCCTTCTCAAGGCTCACTGCAAAAACTTTCCCTGTGCGGCTCAGCACATAGGCCCGGGAGGAGTCCTGCGGATGGGGAACGAATTCCGTGGGCTGGGGCAGCCCTTCGGCCACCGGGAGAAGGGCAACACTGATGACGGATACAAAAACCCACAACATGGACACCCCCTGCGGGTTAAGAGCGCGCGATTTCTGGGAAAGGCCCCGCCTGTGTCATGCCTCACCGTACCACGAACTTCTCCCGATAGGCCCGCTCACCCATCTCCACGCGCAGGAAATACACACCTGCCGGCGCTCCCGCAAGATCAAGTCCCACTCGGTGCACACCCGGACTCATCACTCCGTAATCCTTCCGCAACACCACGCGCCCCAGCGCATCCAGCACACCCACGCGCACCCGCGCTGGACTCCCCACCACCAGCCGCAGCGGCACCCGTCCATCCACCACCTTCCGCGCAAGATACACCCCTTCACGCGCTCCCGAAAGCCCCGCAACACCTCCCTTCACCGCGCCAGGACTGAACCGGATCGTCAACCCCTGCTCCGGATGCCCGCTGTAGGATCCGTTGTACGTCACCTGCAACCCCGTTCCGCTTCCTCCCTGGATCCCCACCGTCGCACTCGCCACCGTCCCTGCAAGCCGCCCATACGAGAAGTGCACCGTCCCGTTCGCATCCAGAATCACCTCAAACGTGTAACTCGCCGTGTTGTCCCGATACCGGTGCAGATTCTCAAACAGAAACACCACCCGCGAAGAACTCACCGCCTTCGCATACACCCGGCTGCCATACGAACTGAACGACGTCAGATCGTCCCAGAAAGGCGCCAGGAAATACGAATACGACCCGTTCGGAATCGGTCCGTTGCTGTACGGATTCGCCGCCGTCGTGAAGAACAGCACACCGTTGGACGACACATACACCCGGTTGAAGCTCTGCCCATAAAAGTTCACGCTGAAGGGCAGCGTCACCCACTTCCCGACATCGTCCCCGTCAATCCCAAGATCCGTCCACGTGTTGTCCCGGTTATACCAGAGATACGACGGACCCCCCGGAATGTGGGAGTCAATCCAGGTGTAACCGCCACCGTCCGGCCCACCCTGGTGCCCCGAAGCACTCTTCGGCGCCTTGAAGTAAATCGTGGACCCCGCATCCGGATGCCCGCTGTTGGATCCGTTGTACGTCACCTGCAGCGACACCGAACCGTCCTGAATCCCCACCGTGGAACTCGTCACTGTCCCGGAAAGCTTCCGGTAGGAGATATAGATGTCCCCGTTCTTCACCAGAACCACCTGGAAGGTGTAGCTCACCGTGGAGTCCCCATACCGGCGGGCGTTCCGCCACTCAATCACAAACTTGTCGCTCCCCACACTGCCGTAATACACATAGCTCCCCTGGGAGTTGAACACCGTCAGGTCATCCCAGAAGGCGGCGATCATCCGCCCTGCCGAACTCATGGGAAGTTTGGAGTTGCTGTAGGGGTTCACGGACGAGGGATTCCCGAACTGGAGCACCCCGTTGGACCCCACGATCACCTGGGTGAAGGTCTTCCCATAGAAGGGAAAGGCAAAAGGCAGGTTCAGGGTGACGGTCTGATCGTCCCCGTTCAGGGAAGACTGGGTGGAAACCGTATACCACACAAACTGCGGCCCACCGGAAGTGTGGGAATCAATCCAGGTGTACCCGTATTTGTCCGGACCTCCCTTGTGGTTCCCCTGGTTCGGCGGAGGCGGCGGAGGGCTTTCCCGGCGCATGGTCCAGAGGCTCATGTTGAGAAGGAGCACCCCGTTGTCCAGCTCGTTCCAGTTGTCATACAACCGGTCCCCGGGAGCCCCGGTCCCGTCATCGGCGGGGGAAGAGTCTCCCACCACGCAGAACCGGCCCTCTCCGTAGGTTCCGCAGACCACCATGGCCAGGGTGTTCCCCCGGGGCTTCCCTTCCACCCATGCCACCCCCCAGACCGACGGGTTCTGGCGGAAGGAAAACACCGTGCCTGCATGAAAGGCGATGCGATCCACCCGACCGGCCGGTCCCTGGATCACGGCGGCCGAGGGGTTGAAGTTGGAACTCTGGCCGGAGAAGCTGTTGTAGCGTTCCCCTCGCACATGGGCATGAACACCGAGGGCGTCCTCAAAAGCGGCGTTCCATATCCGGGGCGAGTCCCAGCCGTCCCGATCCCGATCGGAGGCGTAGTGATCCGCCAGAAAAATCAGGCCCCCGCCGTTCCGCAGAAACTCCAGCACGGCCTGAATTTCGGAGGAAGAAAGGGGGTTCTGGGGCTCGGGAAGGATTAGAAGGTCCACCCGGGAAAGGTCCAGGGAGTCGTTTGCCCCGTAGGTGAGGGTTTGTCCAGGTGGCAGGGTGCGGATGGTGTGCCCGCGGGTATGAAGTTCATACCCCCAGGTGGAAATCGCCCCGTCCCAGGCGTCAGGACCGGAAGGGCTGGCCGGTGTGGGCACCGGCGCGCTGTGGTCCACCACCCAGTCCGCGTTGCCCGCGGTTTCGTTTTTGGTCCAGTCAAAAAGCACCACTCCCGCCTGAAGGGGAGATGCCGTTCCCAGAAAAAGGGCTGCAACCCACCGCCATGAACCCCGCATTGCACCCTCCCGGTTCAGGGTTTCCGATAGTCCAGCTGCAGGGTGTCCCCCTGGAGCACCTGGAAAAGAACGAAGGCCGTGAGATCTCCGGCATCAAATTGCATGCGGCGCTCTTCGGAAAACACGGGTGTTCCGTTCAAAGAAAGCCGCCGGGTCAGCACGATCTCCGGACCTTCCTGCACCGTCAGGATCTGGTTTTCTTCCACCGTGAGGGTATCCTCACCCCAGACCACGGTTTCCGCCCGGTGGCTCTCCCGGTGGATTCCCGGAAGGGGCGGCAGGGGATACACCAGAAAGGGGGTCAGCACCCGGGTGCGGATTTTGCCTCCATAAAGGAGAAACAGCGTGTCGGCGTGGGTATAGCCCCCCGCGCCCTCCGCCCAGCCCTCCCGGATCACCCCTGCCTGAAACCGGATGCGGCCCTGGTCGGGTTCCAGAGCCACGGTGACCGGTCGGCCGGCTTCATCCACCAGAGACCAGGCTTTCGGTGCGGCATAAGAGGTCTGAAGAAACGCCCCCGGTCCCTTCTGACACGCAAGGCCCCCAAGGAAGAGCAGGGGTAACAGGATAATCCTCTGGCGACCGATCACGACCCTCCGCCCGAAAGTTTCTCCTCAATCCGAGCAAGCCGCTCCAGCACCTGCTGGGCGAACTGGTTCATATCCCGCTTCTCCGCATCCTGGAGCTTGATCCGGAGGGTGGTGTTTTCCCGCTGAAGGATGCCGGTATAGATCCGGTAAGCCGTGTCCAGCACCACGATAAACAGCACGTGGAAAAGGATCAGCACCGGGAGCAGGGCCACCTGGGTCTTCACCCCCGGGAACACCTGAATGAGGAAGGGCGTGGTCATCCAGTCCCAGTTCAGGAGGGTGAACCACACCATCAGCACCAGATACACCACCACCAGGGCATAGCGCCAGGTCACGATGTCCCCTCCTTCCCGACCCGCAGACTTTCAAGCACGGATCGCAAAATTTCACTGCGTGCCCTGAGCTCCCGGAAGGTCTCCCGCTGGCGGGCCACCACGTCCGGGGGGGCGGATTTGAGAAAGGCCTCGCTGGAAAGACGTTTCTGGAATCCCGCCATCACCCGTTCCAGCTCCTGCAGCTCTTTCTGAAGCCGCGCGCGCTCCCGGTCCAGATCCACCACGCCACCGAGCTCCACATACACCGGAATGCTCCGGACCATCTGGACCGCCGAGCCCGGAACGGGGCTCTCCGTGGTTGCGAGTTCTGCTCCGAAGGCCAGACGCCCCCACAGCGAAGCCGTTTCGCGCAGAAGATTTTCATAGGGTGCTCCTTCCGGCAGTTTCAGGTGGACCCGGACCGTACGGTTTCGGGGGACCCGGAAGGTGCTCCGCACCTCCCGGATCCGGATCACCCACTCCCGGAGGAACTCAAACTGCTCAAAGGCTTCCGGATCTTCAAAGGAAAGTTCCGGCCAGGGGGCCACCATGATGGACTCCCCCTCCCGCAGCCCCGCCGGCAGTCGCTGCCAGAGCTCCTCTGTCACAAAAGGCATGAGGGGATGGAGCATCCGGAGCAGCATCTCCAGAATCCGGAGGCTCACCGAAAGGGCCTCATCCCGCCGGTCCGGATCCCGCAGGCGTTCTTTGATGGCCTCCAGATACCAGTCGCAGAACTCCCCCCAGAAGAGGTGATACATCCCCTCCACCGCGTGAACGTAATCAAACTGTTCCAGATCTTCCGTGATGTCAGACAGGGCCCGGGAGAGGCGGGTGAGCATCCAGCGATCTTCCAGGGCAGGGTTCACCGCATCCAGGGAACGGGGAACAAAACCGTCCGGGGTCTGTGTCAGGAGCAGGCGGGAGGCGTTCCACACCTTGTTGGCAAAGTTTCTTCCCTGCTCCATGCGTTTTTCGCTGAAGAGCACGTCCTGCCCCTCCGGAGCGATCATGGCCATGCCCGCCCGCACCCCGTCGGCGGAGAACCGGTCAAACAGGTCCAGAGGATCCGGAGAATTTCCCAGGCTTTTGGAGAGTTTTCTTCGCTTTTCATCCCGCACAAGCCCGTGGAGATACACGTTCCGGAAAGGCGGCTTGCCCGTGAACGCATACCCCGCCATGATCATCCGGGCCACCCAGAAAAACAGAATATCCCACCCGGTCACCAGGAGGGTGGTGGGATAAAAGGCCTTGAGCTCCGGCGTCTCGTCGGGCCACCCCAGGGTGGCGAAGGGCCAGAGCCAGGAAGAAAACCAGGTGTCCAGCACGTCTTCATCCTGCCGGAGGTTCCGGCTCCCACAGGTCTCGCACCGCGCCGGGGGTTCTTCGCTCACGGTGATGTGGCCTTCCTCACAGTAATAGGCTGGAATCCGGTGACCCCACCAGATCTGGCGGCTGATGCACCAGTCCCGGACGTTCTCCAGCCAGTGGCGATAGAGGTTGACGAAGTTTTCCGGAATCAGACGGATGGCCCCTTCCTCCACCACGGCCCGCAGGGCGGGTTCGGCCAGGGGCTTCATCTTCACAAACCACTGGTGGGAGAGCATGGGCTCCACCACGGTTTTGCAGCGATAGCACACCCCGATCTGGAGAGTGTGGGGTTTTTCTGCCACGAGATACCCGGCCTCCCGGAGGGCATCCACCACCCGGGCGCGGGCGGCAAAGCGATCCAGATCTTTGAAGTCCCCTGCGTTTTCCGTGGTCCTCGCGGAAAAGTCCAGGATCACCACATAGGGAAGCCCGTGATCCCGGGCGATTTCGTCGTCGGTGTAATCGTGGGCCGGGGTGACCTTCACCGCCCCCGTGCCGAATTCCGGGTCCACCCGGGGATCGGCAATGATGGGAATCTCCGGGGGAACCTCCTTTCCGTCAGGGGTTCGGCGCACCCAGTTCACAAGGGGCAGGCGCACCTTTCTGCCCACCAGGTGGCGATACCGCTCGTCTTCCGGGTGCACGGCCACGGCGGTGTCCCCGAGATAGGTTTCCGGGCGGGTGGTGGCCACCTGCACCTCTCCCTCTCCATCCACCAGAGGATAGCGCAGCACATAGAGTTTCCCCTGCCGCTCCTCCCGTTCCACCTCATCGTCCGCCAGGGCCGTGCCGCACCGGGGACACCAGTGGATCAGGCGAAAGCCCCGATAGATCAAACCGCGCCGGTAGAGTTCCACAAAGGCCTTTCGCACCGCCCGGCTGTAGCGGGGATCCATGGTGAACACCAGACGATCCCAGTCCGGTGAGATCCCCAGGCGCTGGAGCTGCTCCAGAATCCGCCCGCCGTACTGCTCCTTCCACGCCCACACCCGTTTGAGGAAAGCCTCCCGTCCAAGGTCCTTCCGGGTCTTGCCTTCCCGGGCCAGCTGGCGCTCCACCACGTTCTGGGTGGCAATGCCCGCGTGGTCCAGCCCCGGCTGCCAGAGGGTCTCATACCCCCGCATCCGGGCAAACCGCACAAAAAGATCCTGGAGGGTGTTGTCCAGCACATGTCCCATATGGATGATCCCCGTCACGTTGGGCGGGGGCATCATCACCACAAAAGGCCTGCGTTCTCCGGAAAGGACCTTCTGCGGGTCGGCCCGGAAAAACCCTTTCTCTTTCCAGAACGTGTACCACTTCTTTTCCACTTCACGGAAGGGATATGCCTTCGGGAACTCGCCCTTCATAGCTTTTCCTCCACAACCGTGCGCCCTTCGGCATCCTGAAGGATCATCCACACCTCAAGAGAAGCGGTGTGGCGCAGCATGGCGGAAACCGAGCAATAGCGCTCCTGGGACAGCTGGATGGCCTTCCGCACCCGGGTGGGATCCAGATCCCCCTGAAACACGTAGGCCATCTGGATGCGGGTATAGACCCGGGGATGATGGTCCGACCGCTCGGCGCGGATCAGCACCCGGAAATCCTTCCAGGTCTGGCGCATCTTCTTCAGGATGCTCACCACGTCCATGGCGGTGCAGCCCGCAAGGCCATGGAGGATGAGTTCCATGGGACGGGCACCGCTGCCTTTCCCGCCGCTTTCCGTGGAGGCGTCCATCACCACCCCGACCCGAGACGGTCCCACCGACACAAACTGCATCCCC
>WFYF01000153.1 GCA_015490255.1 Caldifarciminota bacterium | reverse complement strand
GTGAAAGAGTGGGAAGGGGAGGTGGTGTTTCTCCACCGGGTGGTGGAAGGGGCAAGCTCCCGCAGCTATGGCGTGCACGTGGCACGGCTGGCGGGGCTTCCGGACAGGGTGCTTTCCCGGGCCCGGGAGCTTCTCGCCCGGTGGGAAGCACGGGGAGAGCGCCGGCTCCGGGATGTGCTCGCCCGGGAGTCCCTTCCGGGCCTGTTTGCTTCGGCTTCTCCCCCTGCGTCCGGAGTGGACCGCCTCATGCCCCTTCTGGAACGGATCCGGGACCGGCGGCTGGAGGGGCTGACCCTTGCGGAAATCCAGGAAATTTTGCAGGAACTCAAGGAGGTTTCCCAGCATGTTTTCGCTGAAGTTCGGTCGTCTTCTCGGGAATGACGTGGCGGTGGACCTCGGGACCGCCAACACCCTGATCTATGTGAAGGGCCAGGGGGTGGTTCTGCGGGAACCCTCCGTGGTCGCCGTGGACAGGGTTTCCGGAGGTCTTCTCGCGGTGGGGCACGAAGCCAAACGGATGCTCGGTAAGGGACACCGGAATATCCTGGCCAAGCGACCCCTGAAGGACGGTGTGATCAACGATTTTGAACTCGCCCAGGAGATGCTCTATGCCTTCCTGAAAAAGGTGATCGGCAAAACCATGTTCGTCCGACCCCGCATTCTGGTGGCGGTCCCTTCAGGGATCACGGAGGTGGAGCGCCGGGCGGTACGGGACGCTGCCGTGGCCGCCGGAGCCCGGGAGGTCTTTCTGGTGGAAGAGCCCGTGGCCGCCGCCGTGGGCATCGGACTCCCGGTTCACGAACCGGTGGGGAACATGATTGTGGACATCGGCGGCGGGACCACGGAGATCGCGGTGATCTCCCTTTCCGGAATCGTGGTGAACGGGTCCATCCGGGTGGCAGGGGACGAAATGGATGTGGCCATCCAGAACTACATCCGCGACAAATACAAAATGACCATCGGGGAACAGACCGCGGAACAGATCAAGCACACCATTGCCCAGGTTTCGCCGGTGTTTGATGGGGTGTTGCGGATGGAAATCCGGGGGCTGGATGTGCTTTCCGGCTCGCCCCGCACCATTGAGGTAACCTCCCAGGAGGTTCGGGATGCTCTGAAAGGTCCCATCCAGACCATTGTGGACGCCATCAAAAAGACCCTGGAACGGACTCCCCCGGAACTGGTGGCCGACATCATTGATCAGGGCATCTATCTCGCCGGCGGAGGAAGCCTGCTCAAGGGGCTGAAGGAACTTCTCCAGGAGGAGGTGAACCTCCTGGTGCATACGGTGGAGGACCCTCTGGACTGCGTGGTTCGCGGGGCAGGCAAGATCATGGAAGACCTGGAGACCTATGACCGGCTCCTTCTGAAACCCAAAGACGTGGGGACATCCCGCCGCTATTGATGCGGTCCATTTTCCCGCTTCTGGCAAGTCTCCTGCTCCTGTTTCCCCCTGTGAGCCGGGCGGTTCTGGAAGGCATCCGTCCCATCTATCGTCCGGCCGATGCGTTCCGGGCACACATGACCCTCTACCGCTGGTGCACCCTGAAGGCCGGGACAGCCCTTCCGCCGGAATTGCCTCCTCCCGACACCTTTCCCCCGGGGCGTCTGCGTCTGCGGGGAGCCTTTCCGGGGAACTATCCACAGGAACTGGTTCTGGAAGGCACTCCCCGCGGAGAGATTCTTGTGGACGATCGCGGGGTGCTGGTGGGTCGGATCACACGGTCCACCGGCAGGTTCCACAAAGCCCGGACCCTCTATGCTCCCGGCCTCTGCGTGAGCGTGCGGGTGGGAAAGCAGACCCTGTGGGGCCTGGTGTGCGGTGGCCTCCCGCCCGAACTGCTGTGGATCCCCCTCTACGCTTCCCTCGCCCCGGGAGAAACCCTCCGGACCGCCGGCATGGGAGGGATCCCGGACGGCCTCCTGGTGGGGACGGTCACCCGGGTGGAAACGTCCCGCATAGAGCCCGGATTCTTCCGGGCTGAGGTCCAGCCGTTTGCTCGCTATCACACCACGCTGTTTTTCTGGAGTCTTGCGCATGACCGCGTTGATGTGGAGTCTGGCCTTTCTGACCGCGGCCTACCTTGAAGGAACAGGCCTGCTGCCGGCATGGCTTCCCGATCTGGGAATCGCGCTGCTCCTTCTGGGCTCTGCACGGGTGCCGGCTTTCGGCTGGGTGGCCTTTCTGGGTGGCCTGCTTCGGGGAGGGCTCCTGGGATGGATGCATTTCCCCCTGATCCACACCCTGTTTGCCCTGCTGGAACCCCCTCTCCGGGCTCGGCTCAACTTTGAGTCCATGGCGGTTCGTCTTGTGTGGTTTCTTCTCTGGGCTGTCCTTCTGGGCGGGCTCCTCTCCAGCCCGCTGCCCCGGGCACTGGCCGGTGGGGTGGGGGCGTTTTTGCTGAGCCTGGTTCTGCCTGCGGAACGGACATGAACGAAATCCGTCTCCGGCTGTTTCAGGGTGTGTTCCTCCTCGCCTGGCTTTCCCTTGTCGGGGTGCTGGCCTATCGCCAGATCATCCGCCATGCTCACTATGCCCGGCTGTCCCGATCCAACATCCTCCGGGCCATCCCCCTTCCCGCACCCCGGGCTCTCATTGAAGACCGGAAGGGTGAGATCCTGGCCGGATACGCTGGAGGCGTGGTGTTTGTGCGCACGGACCCGCGGGTGTCCACGCCTTTTCCCAGTTTCACCACCAGTCAGGTGCGTTATCTCCCCCAGAGCCGCGTCCTCCCCCAGGAAGAGGCGCTGCCTTATATTCAGGAGATTTTCCGGTATCCTGGCGTTTTTCCCCTCCTCTTTCCCCTTCGCACCTATCCCCGGGGACGGGCGGTCGCCCATCTGGTGGGGTATGTGGCCGAAGCCCGGGAGGACAGTGCCTGGGGCCGGTTTGTGGGGAGAATGGGGGTGGAGCGCGCTTTTGAAGCCTACCTCCGGGGGGAGGACGGCCTGCGCTTCCTCCAGGTGGACGCCCGGGGAGAGCTGCGGGCGTGGGATCCCCTGCCGCCCCGCCCTCCCGGAACCTCACCGCCCCTGCGCCTTTCGGTGGATCTCCGTCTGCAGGAGGTGTCGGACAGCCTTTTCCGGGGTCGCCGGGGAGCGGCGGTGATGCTGAACGTGAAGACCGGCGAGGTGCTCCTTCTCTATTCCTCACCGACCTTTGATCCGGAGAGCCTGCTGGGACGGGCACGGAGCGCTTACTGGAAGGCCCTTCTTTCCCGTCCGGACCGACCTCTTCTGAACCGCGCGCTCCAGGGGCTGTATGCCCCGGGCTCCACCTATAAGCCCCTGTTTCTGCTCCTGGCCCTCTCCCGGGGGGTTGTGGCACCGGAAGAAAAGCTTGCGTTCTGCGACGGTACCTATACCCTCGGCACCCGAACCTGGAAGTGCTGGGACCCCGCCGGCCACGGACGGCTGGCGGCGGTGGACGCCGTGGCACAGTCCTGCGACGTGTATTTTTACGCCCTGGCGGATCGCCTGGGTCTTGAAAAAACCCTGGAAATCGTGCAGACTCTTGAGCAGGCGTTTCGCCAGGCTCCCCTTCTTCTTCCAGAAGCCCGCCGGGGGAAAGTGCCCACCCTGGAAGATTACCGGGCCCGATACGGCTCCCGGCCTCCGGAGGGGCTTGCCCTGAATCTGGCCATCGGGCAGGGCGAAATTCTCATGACCCCCTATGAGATGGCCGTGATGGCCGGGTTGCTGGCCACCCGGGGAAATCTGCCTGCACCCCACCTGCTCGTGGACACCCTCCCTGCGGAAACCCTGCGGCTGGAGGCTCCGGACTGGGCCTGGACGGTGGTGCGAAAGGGCATGTGGAAGGTGGTGAACGACTCTTCCGGAACGGCCTACGGTTCACGTCTGTCCGGTCTGGTGTATGCGGGAAAAACCGGAACCGTCCAGAACCCGCACGGGGAAGAGCATTCCCTTTTCATCGGTTTCGCCCCCTGGTCGGAGCCGGAGGTGGCCTTTGCGGTGGTGGTGGAAAATGCCGGTCACGGCAGCGAGGTGGCCGCGCCCTTTGCGCGAGTGCTCCTGGAAGTCTGGTTCAGGGAAGAAACATATCAAACAGCCCCCGGTGGAGCTTCACGTCCGGCAGAGAGCGGACCCAGAGGCGAAAGTCATAGGCCCAGTAATCTCCCTGAGTGGTCCAGGAAAAGACCATTTCCCAGCAGTGAAGATCCCGGGTCACCGAAAGGCGTCGGGCAAGCCATTTCCCCCGGGCAAGGTCATAGCCCGTCGTCAGGCTGATCCGCCAGAGGCGGGTGAGGTTTCCGGAAAGAGAGAGATCCACGAACTGGGAAGCGGGAAGACCCCGGGTTTTCCGGAAAGACAGCGCCACCCCCAGGCGCCACTTCGCAGGATCATACACCACCCTTCCGGTGACGGAGTCCTCCCGGGCCGTCCACACCATGGGATACTGAAACGCAAAATCCGTTCGCCAGTCCAGGGTGAGGGTTTTCAGGGTAAAGTCCGGGTGGGCCAGCACCGCGCTTCCCCGGACGTTCAGGCGGCGATTTCCGGGAAGGATCTCAAAGGAGAGGCCATAGTCGGAAAAGCGATCCTCTGGGGGAAGCTGCGGGTTGTAGGACTGGGAAAGGCTGGCCCGTCCAATCTGCACCACCCCCCGGGAGGTTTTGCCCTCAAAAAGGTTGTTCACCTGCCAGGAAGCGGCCCACGTGCCACCCTCCGTCGGACCATAGCCGCCGAAAGGAATCAGATGCCGACCGGGATTGGCGGGGGCATAGGATACCTGAACAGACGGCCGGAGGGTGTGGCGAAATCGCTCCACCGGACCAAGGGAAAACAGGGAATAACCGTACAGCACGGTGGAGATGGACACGGCACCCGACGCGGTGGCATAGGTGGCCAGACGCCCGGCCGTGTCCCGGTCCATGATCAGCCCGTACCCCTGGATGGAGGGAAAAACCTGGAAGTGACGAAACACCCGAAAAGGGAAGGCGAGGCTTGCATTCTGCCGGGCACCCCACCGCGTCCAGGCAGTGTCCGGGTTCTCCCGCGTCATCCGGTCCGCCCGGCCGGACGTGGAGAAGGTGAGGCCACCCACGCGGAGGGCCGGGAGACTCCACGAAAGGGAGGGAAGGTTTTCATCCAGCGTGTTGCGCACCAGGTCCTGAAAACGGCTGGCCTGGGCGTTGAACCCGAAGAGGGGGTGGGAATAGGCATAAGTGGCATAGGAAAACACGCTGGTTTTCAGAAACTCGTCCCGGGTTTCGGAATAGTCCCGGATATAGCGTTCGTCAGAGAGAAACTGAAGGCGGAGGGTGAAGCTGCTCCGGGAAGAGAATCTCTGGGTGTGATACCCTTCCAGGCTGTACCGGGTGGTTCCGGTCTGGAACTCCTGGGCCGCACTTGCCTGCCATTCGCCCTTGAACTGTTTGTATCGCTCATAGGGGAAGTGAAGGGCGGCCTGAATTTTCTGGCGTTCAAACAGGTTCAGGGTGAAGGTGATGTCCCAGTAGGGGCTGGCTGCCCAGTAATAGGCGATGTTCCGGACGTAACGGCCGTCCACGCTGTTCAGACCAAACCGGGGGGTGAGAAACCCGGACTTCCGTCCCCGGGCAATGGGGAACATCCAGAAGGGGAGAGCAAACACGGGAAGGTCCCGGATATAGAACCACAGAGGCCGGACAACGGCCAGGTTGTTTTCAATGGCCTTGACGGTCCGGGAGGCAAAAAAGTAATGGGGGGTCTCAAGGGAACAGGTGGTGAAGGTGCCGTTGCGTACCAGGATCTCGTTTTCTGAAAGACGATACATCTCCTCTCCCGTAAGCCACCCCTTCTGGAGAAAGGAACGTCCACGGGTGGCCATGCCCTGACGGGTGTCCAGGCGATAGACCAGATAGTCTCCCCGGAGGGTATCTCCCCGGTCCAGAAAGATCAGGACAGGATTCCCCCAGGCCTGAAGACGCTTCAGGGAATCCTCATACAGCACCGTGTCCGCCAGAAGGAGGGTGTTCTCGGTGATCACCCGGGCGGAGTCAAAAAGCCACACCCGGTGGCTGTCCGGTTCATACACCAGCTTCTCTGCACCAAACTGGACACCGGCGAGGAGTGTCAGGGTGAGAACGGCGGTCATTTCAGGGAGAAAAGAGCACAAGCCGGGTGTGCCGCCGTCCCTGTCCCTCAATCACCAGCCAGTGGGGCCCACGAGAGGGAGGCGTGAGCAGAGTCACCCGAATCCGGTTGCCCCCGGCCCGGTCCACCCGGAGGGGGATGCGTTTGCCCTGGGGAGAAAGAAGGAACAGCTGATCCACCGGGGGGCCTTCAAGGAAGAAGGCGGTGCCCTGAACGGGGTGGGGCCAGACCGCCCAGGGAGAACGGGAAGGAGGTTCTGCAAACGAGAGGAGCACCACACCCCGGGTGGTGGCCACGGCCACCCGTCCGCTCCGGGAAAGAACCGCAAGGGGACGATGGAGTGTCCGAAGGGTGGTGCCTGGAAAGAGTTCACCGGAGATCCGGGCACTCCCCAGGGGAATGCGCTCCTCCACGGCAAAATCGGGACTCAGTTTGAGGAGTTCCGATCCGGTCAGCACCCAGAAGGATCCCAGCCCCTGATCCAGCGCCACGGGATCGGTGATGGGCAGGGTTTTCCCCACAGACAGGTCAGGACGGAGGCTGACCAGACCGCTTTCGGTGAGGACCAGCAGGGAGTCACCGGCACACACAGCCCCGACCACGACATCTCCTGGCAGGCCGTTCCCGCGGGTCACGGAACCCACCACGGAACCGGAGAAATCCAGTGCCAGCATGCCCTGGCCGTGGGTTCCCACCCACAACCGTCCGGTGCACACCCGCAGCACCGCAGGCTGCTCCACCCGCCAGATTTCCGAGAGGTTGTCCTGAAGAGCGCGAAGGGACCCATCGTCTTCCAGCACCCGAATCCCGAATCTCCCGGAAGCCCCGCCCTGGTAATAGCCGAAGAACAGGCGGGTTCCATGGGGTTCCACCACCATGACCAGACGGCTGCCCAGATCCACAGAGTCCACCTGGAGGGTGTTGCTCTCCACCCTCACCCAATAGGCCCCGGCGTTCCCCTGCCCTCCCCACACACTGTCTCTTATACACATCTG
>WFYF01000152.1 GCA_015490255.1 Caldifarciminota bacterium | reverse complement strand
TGTCCAGGGAGCGCTGAAAGGCGAGTGGAGCGACCGGCATCGCTTTCAGGGTTTCTGGGTGCGGGACGGAGATCTGGGGGACGTGATCGGCCTCGCCTGGGGGATGGACGCCGGCCCCTGGAGCCCTCGCCTGGGCCTGGTGGGGGCCGACAGTTTTCTGGCCTTCTCTTCTTTACGCTACAGCCAGGCCGGCCGCTCCTTCCGGCTGGAAGCGGGGGGGACCAGCCGGGGAGGCTGGGGCGTGTACGGCGGTTCGGGACTGCGCCTCCGGAAAGATCTCCACAGGGCCTGGGCCTTTTTCTGGGCCCAGCACCTTTCCCGGAACCTGGTGTTTCCCACCCTTTTCCGCACCTACAGCGGCGATGTGACCAACGGCGGACTCCACACCGGTGTGGATCTCTCCTGGCAGCGAAAACGCTGGCAGAACCTGGCCGGACAGATGAACCTCTTCTTTGGCGATCTCCGGCGGAACGGCCGGGTCACCCGCTTTTTCAACCCGAACCTGCGGTTCCGGACCACTCCCCACGAGCCCTGGTTCGTGGGGGGAGGAGTTCGTCTCTATCGGCTTGCCGAAACCACCGCTTCTTCGCAAAACACCTACACCTATTATCAATATCTGGGATTCCGCACAGGCCTCTTTTTCTCTGACGGCAAAAACCTGTTCGTTCAGGTTGAATCGGGAGAAGAAGCCGGCGTGCCTATGATGCGTACGGAAGGGGCTCTGAACTGGGCCTTCGGGCATCTGAGCCTGAGTGGAAGGTTTGTGGAGTGGAGAAACCGTGCAACCGGCGAGGCTTCCCGACGGATCGCTGTGGGGCAGGCCACCTTCCGACAGGACCGCCTGTATTGCAAGCTCATCCTGCAACATGCCGTGGACCCCACCGGCACCTTCCCCTATCTGGAATTGCAGTCCATCGTCTCCTTTGAATGGAGCGGGCGCAGCCGCCTCTATCTTGTCCTCCACCCCTACGTCCAGACACGTGGCGATGTGATGCAGGCCCAGGGGGCTTTCAAAATCGCATACGCGTATACCCTCTGACGGATGAAAGAGGAACGCGGCTCTGCGTTGCGGATTCTGGCGCTGGTGCTGGCGGCCTTTTTCTGGAGCACCTCCTTCCCGGCCATCCGGCTGGGGCTTGCGGACTGGAGCCCCCTCACCTTCGCCTTCTGGCGTTTCCTCCTGGCTTCCCTCGCCCTGCCCCTGCTCATCCCCCTCGTGGGATTCCGGCGGGAGGTCTGGACGGACCGCACCCTCTTTCTGCTTGCCCTTCTAAATACGCTGGGCTATGCCCTTCAGTTCATCGGCCAGCAATACACCCTGGCCAGCCGCACCGCCCTGCTGATCAATCTCTATGTTCTCTGGATCCCCATCCTTCAGACGCTGTGGCTCGCCCTGCCGCCCACCCGGCTCCAGCTCGTGGCCCTTGCCCCTTCCCTCCTGGGGCTGGGCCTGCTCTCCGCCCCCTTTTCCGGAGAAATTTTCCGGGGGGATGTCCTGGTGCTGGGGGCCTCATGGGTCTGGGCGGTGTATATTCTCCTCCTGAAAAAGAGCCTCACCCGGTTCCGTCCTGTGGAGATCAACGGGGTGGTGTTCGCCTGGACCGCGGTGCTGCTTGTCCCCCTGGCTCTCGCCGAACCCGATCCCTTCTGGATGAGCACGCCCACGGCGGTGGGGGTGGTGGTGTGGCTTGCGGTGGTGTGCACCTGGGCTGCCTATCTCCTTTACACCTGGGGCCTGGAGGCCACGACACCCCTGCTATCCTCCTTCGTGCTCCTGCTGGAGGTGGTGTTCGCCTGGATCCTTTCGGTGGCTCTCTTCCAGGAATCCTGGTCCATCCAGTACGTTATGGGGGCTCTGCTCCTCCTGGTGGGCGTGGTCCTGGCCACGAGGGAACCATGAAAGGCATCCGGTGGGACCTGTTCGTTTTTGTGGATACAGTGGATTCCACCAACGACCTGGCTTTTGAACTCCTCACGCCGGACCGTACGGTGGTGGTCATGGCCCGGACGATGGAGC
>WFYF01000151.1 GCA_015490255.1 Caldifarciminota bacterium | reverse complement strand
GAGCTGGAGGATCGGGCCTGGACGGTGGTGGCGGTGGGGGTGGGCGACCGGATCACGGGCTATGTGGCCCTGGCCGATCCCCTCCGGGAGGAGGCCCGCCCGGTGATTGCGGCGCTGAAACGGCGGGGCATACAGGTGGGAATGGTCACGGGAGACAACCCCGCCACCGCACAGGCCATCGCCCGGGAAGCCGGGATTGAGCTCGTGCGGGCCCGTGTGCTCCCCGAGGACAAGCAGGCCTTTGTCCGGGAACTCCAGCGCTCGGGACACGCGGTGGCCTTTGTGGGAGACGGCATCAACGACGCTCCGGCCCTGGCCGAGGCCCGCCTGGGCATCGCCATGGGAGGGGGAACGGATGTGGCTGTGGAAGCGGGGGATGTGGTTCTCATGCGGGAAGATCTCACGGGGGTGGTGGTGGCCCTGGATCTGGCGAAAGCCACCTATCGCAAAATCCGGGAGAATCTCTTCTGGGCGGTGGCCTATAACGGTTTCCTCATCCCTCTCGCGGCCGGGGGCTTCTTCGTCCTCACCGGGAAGGTGTTCCAGCCGGCATGGGGAGCCCTGGCCATGGCGTTGAGTTCGGTGAGCGTGGTCACCAACGCGCTGCTCCTGCGGCGGTTCCGTCCCCGCCTTTAAGCTCCACCCCTGCAGGAAACTGGAAGAGATGCATCCCCGGATTGGCCGGAGGCGCCTGGTGATTACTCCTTCAGCCCGCTGCGGGCATAACTTTCCATGATGTGGCGCTGGGCGATGAAGAAGAGCACCACCAGGGGCAGGATGGCCAGGGTGGAGGCGGCCATCAGGGCGGGATAGTTCGTGCTTTCTCCCTGGGCGAAATAGGCCAGGCCCACCTGAATGGGCCGCATCCGATCGCTGTTGGTGACCATCAGGGGCCACATGAAGGCGTTCCAGGAACCGATGATGTCAAAAATGATCACCGTGACAAGGACCGGGCGGGAGAGGGGCAGGAGGATCCTGACCAGAAAGTCCAGGTGGGAGCAGCCGTCCAGCACGGCAGCATCAAAAAGATCCCGGGGCAGGCTGCGGAAGTGCTGGCGCAGCAGAAAAATGGTGAACACGTTGACCATCCAGGGCACCGTCAGGGCCGCAAAGGTGTCCATCCAGCCCCACGACTGGATCATCACATACAGGGGGATCACATACACGGGCATGGGGATCATCATCACGGCGATGAAGAGCATGAACAGGCTTTCCCGCCCCCGGAAGTGGAGCCAGGAAAAGGCATAGGCCGCCAGCACGGACGTGACGAGCACCCCCGCAAGGGTGAGGAGGGTCATGATCACGGAGACCTGGATATACCGCAGGAAGTTCAGCTTGGTGAACAGCTCCCGATAGCCGTACAGGGTGAGTTCATGGGGCCACCAGGTGGGCGGGAAAAGGATGGCCTCGGTGGGCGTTTTCAGCGAGGTGATGATCATCCAGTAGAAGGGGAGCACCATGAACACCGCCCCCGCGGTGACCGCGGCATAGAGCAGGACCCGGCCGGGACTAAACCTCATAATACACCTTCTTCTCCAGATAGAGCTTCTGGAACAGGGTGATGCCGATCATGAAGAGGAAAAAGAGAAAGGCGATGGCGGAGGCATAGCCCACCTGATATTCCTCCACCCCCTTCTGGTAAAGGTAATAGATCACCACGTTGGTGGTCCCGAGCGGCCCCCCGGGGGGTGGACCGGTCATGGTCCACACGGGGGCGAACACCTGGAAAGAGACGATGGTGGTCATCATGAGCACATAAAAGGTGGTGGGGGAAAGCAGGGGCCAGGTCACGTTCCAGAAGGTGTGCCAGCGACCGGCGCCGTCCACCCGGGCCGCATCGTAATACACCTCCGGAATGTTCTTGAGCCCGGCCAGGAAAATCACCACGTTATAGCCCAGGGATTTCCACACGCTCATCAGGACCAGGGAAAACAGGGCCAGGCTGGGACCCTCAAGAAACCAGGGGAGATCCAGACCCGTGAGGAGTTCCAGGATCCCCCGGGGCTCCTCCAGCCACCGGAGGTGGGGGGAACCCGGCAGGAAAGAGAGGAGATAGTTGAACAGCCCCCGATCGGGGTGGTAAAGCCATTTCCACACTACCGAGACCGCCACGATGGAGGTGATGACGGGGAGAAAATAGATCGTGCGGTAAATCCCCAGGCCCCGCAGCCCCCGGTTGAGGGCCAGGGCCACGGCCAGAGCCGTGAAGAGGGAGAGGGGCACGGCCATGAAGGTATAGAGAAAGGTGTTCCACACCGCCTTCCAGAAGAAGGGGTCCTGAAGGAGTAGGCGATAGTTGGCCAGGCCCACAAATCCCCGCGGGCCGGCGATGCCCCAGGCGTAAAAGCTGGTTTTGAAGGCGAGAAGGATGGGCCACAACTTGAACACCGCGAGGAGGGTCAGGGCGGGGGTGAGAAACAGAAGGGCCAGGGCAAGAATGCGCGGGGAGGACTTCATCGCCTCACAGGATTTTCTGGACGATGAACAGGGT
>WFYF01000150.1 GCA_015490255.1 Caldifarciminota bacterium | reverse complement strand
CCACCCACACGGCCACATCCGGGAGTTTCTCCCGGAGCATCCAGGGCTCGTCCCCCACATCCCGGGGGGTATGGTGGGGCTGAACCTGAAGAGGGCGGTGGTCCGACCGCCCATAACCCCGGCTCACCACAGCCACCCGGAGGCTTCGCAGGCGGAGAAAGGAGGCCAGAAACGCCACCAGAGGCGTCTTTCCTGTCCCTCCCACCGTGAGGTTGCCCACACCGATGGTCCATACCCGGGGGCGAAAGGGTTTCCGCACACGCCAGGAGAGGTGCCAGATCCCCCAGCCCAGGGCATAGAGGGGAACGCCTGGAAGAAAACCGGGGAACCACCAGCCCCGTTCGGCAACGTGACGGGCCAGAGCCTTTGCGAGCGCCCTCCAGAGGTTCATGTCGTCCGATCAAGGAGGGCCGCCCGTCCGGCGGCCAAACGGGCCACGGGCACCCGAAAAGGTGAACAGGAGACATAGTCCAGACCGGCCCGGTGAAAGAAAAGAACCGAGTCGGGGTCGCCCCCGTGTTCCCCGCAGATGCCCACCTTGAGATCCGGACGGGTGGCCTTGCCCCTTTCGGTGGCCATAGCCACAAGCTGTCCCACCCCACGCGCGTCCAGGCGCTGAAAAGGATCGTGGGGCAGGATGCCCTGTTCCACGTAATAGGGGAGGAATTTGCCGACGTCGTCCCGGGAAAACCCGAAGGTGGTCTGGGTGAGGTCGTTGGTGCCGAAGGAGAAAAACTCGGCCACCCTGGCAATTTCGTCTGCGGTGAGGGCGGCCCGGGGGATTTCAATCATGGTCCCCACCTTGAAGGGCACCCGCACACCTTTCTCCTGAAAGACCCGTTCGGCCACTTCTTCCACCAGCGCCCGCTGGCGGCGGAGTTCTTCAGCGGTGGACACCAGGGGGATCATGATCTCCAGGTGGACGTCCACCCCCTCGGCCTGAACCTCACAGGCCGCCTCAAGCATGGCCCGGGCCTGCATCTCCGTGATCTCCGGATAGAGGAGCCCCAGGCGCACCCCCCGGAAGCCCAGCATGGGGTTCAGTTCCTTCAGGGCTTCCACCCGTTCCGCCACCTTCTCCACAGGAACCCCAAGGCGCTCGGCCAGGGCCTTCTGGGCCTCCGGCTCTTTCGGGAGAAACTCGTGGAGGGGCGGGTCCAGGGTCCGGATGGTCACGGGCAGCCCGTCCATGGCCCGGAGGAGGCCCTTGAAATCCTCCTTCTGATAGGGTAGAAGTTTGGCCAGGGCCTTCCGGCGGGCCTCCGGCGTGTCCGCCAGGATCATCTCCTGCATGGCGTAAATCCGTTCGCCCTCAAAAAACATGTGCTCGGTGCGGGCAAGACCGATGCCTTCAGCTCCGAAATCCCGGGCGCGCCGGGCATCTTCGGGGGTATCCGCATTGGCCCGCACCCGGAGCCGCCGGAATTCGTCCGCCCAGGAGAGGAGTTCCACGAACTCCGGGAAATCCGGTGAAGGGGGCAGGGTGGGCACCTGACCGGCGAAGATCTTTCCGGTGGTGCCGTCAATGGAGATCCAGTCCCCTTCCCGGAGCACCAGGCCATCCCGTCCCCGAATACGGATCTCCCGGACCGCCTCATCAATCACGAGATCTTCTGCTCCCACCACACAGGGTTTGCCCATGCCACGGGAGACCACCGCCGCGTGGCTGGTGGCACCGCCCCGGGCGGTGAGGATCCCTTCTGAGGCGGCCATCCCCCGGATATCGTCCGGCGAGGTCTCCGGCCGCACGAGGACCACCCGCTCTCCCTGTTCCCGCATCTTCTGGGCGGTCTGGGCATCCAGGGCGATTTTCCCCACCGCCGCCCCCGGCGAGGCGGGAATGCCGCTTGCCACAGGTTCCCCGTCATAGGCGGGATCCAGCATGGGGTGAAAGAGCTCCTCCACCTTGTAGGGATCCACCCGGAGCAGGGCTTCCTCCCGGCTGATTTTGCCTTCATGGACGAAATCCACCGCAATCTTCACCATGGCCCGGGCGGTGCGCTTGCCCACCCGCACCTGGAGGAAATAGAGCTTCCCCCGCTCCACCGTGAACTCCAGATCCAGCATATCCCGGTAGTGCTCTTCCAGCGTTGCGGCGTGCCGGACGAGCTCTTCATAGATTTCGGGGAATCGCTCCCGGAGGGCGTCAATTTTCAGGGGGGTGCGGATGCCCGCCACCACGTCTTCGCCCTGGGCGTTGGGCAGATACTCCGCATAGAGCTCTTTTTCTCCCGTTGCCGGGTTGCGGGTGAAGGCCACCCCCGTGCCCGAATCCTCTCCCATGTTCCCGAACACCATGGTCACCACGTTCACCGCGGTGCCCAGATGGTCGGGAATGTCGTGAATCTTCCGATAGGCAATGGCCCGGGGGTTGTTCCAGGAATCAAACACCGCCCGGATGGCCGCCCACAGCTGCTCCCAGGGATCCTGGGGGAAAGCCTTTCCTTCCTCCGCATAAACCTGCTTGAAGGCCTCCACCAGTTTCTGCAGATGCGCCGTATCCAGGTCCGCATCCGCCTGAACCCCCGCCGTCTCCTTGGCCTGTTCCAGGAGGGTCTCAAACCGCTGCCGGGGAATGCCCATCACCACATCTCCGAACATCTCCAGAAACCGGCGGTAAGAATCCCACGCAAATCTCGGATTGTCTGTGGCTTTTGCCAGGGCCTCCACCGTCTGGTCGTTGAGGCCCAGGTTCAGGACGGTGTCCATCATTCCGGGCATGGAGATGGGGGCACCGGAACGCACGGACACCAGGAGGGGAGGATCTCCCCCGAAGCGCTTGCCCGTCCACCCTTCCAGGATTCTCACCGCCTCCCGGACCTGATCTTCCAGCCCTTCCGGGAATCCGCCAGTCCTGAAATAGGCCGTGCAGGCCTGCGTGGTGATGGTGAACCCCGGGGGCACGGGAATTCCGATCCGGGCCATCTCGTGCAGACCCGCCCCCTTGCCCCCAAGGAGATCCTTCATGTCTCCCCGGCCATCCACCCGGTCCGGTCCATAGAGATAAACCCATTGTGCCATCGTTCGCCCCCGCCTCAGATGCGTTCAAAAAGCCCTGCACCGCCCATACCGCCACCCACGCACATGGTCACGATCCCGAACCGGCTGTTGCGCCGCTCCATCTCGTGCATCAGAGTGACGGTGAGCTTGGCTCCGGTGGCCCCCAGGGGGTGGCCCAGGGCGATGGCACCGCCGTTCACGTTCACCTTCTCCATCGGGAGTTCCAGTTCCCGGATCACCGCCAGGGACTGGGCGGCGAAGGCCTCGTTGAGTTCAATGAGATCAATCTCGTCCAGGGTCTTCCCGGTCTTTTTGAGGAGTTTGCGCACCGCCGGAATGGGCCCGATCCCCATAATCTCCGGCGGCACACCGGCCACCTGGAAACCGCGGTAGAGGAGACGGGGTTTGAGGCCGAGTTCTTCGGCCTTTTTCGCGGACATCACGAGCACGGCCGCTGCCCCGTCGTTTCGGGGAGAGGAGTTTCCCGCCGTGACGGTTCCATTGACCTTGAACACGGGTTTCAGTTTCGCCAGTTTTTCCAGGCTGGTGTCCGGCCGGACACTCTCGTCCTGCGTGAAGGTGATGGATTCAACCTTCTGACTCCCGTCAGGGAGCACCCGCCGGACGCGGGTTTTCACGGGCACGATTTCGTCGTTGAACTTCCCTTCCTGGATGGCCTTCCAGGCTTTCATGTGGCTTTCATAGGCAAACCGGTCCTGGTCTTCCCGGGAGACGTTGAACTTCTCGGCCACGTTCTCGGCCGTGAGCCCCATGTTGATATACACCTCGGGATATTCCGCCGTGAGATGGGGATTGGGGGAGAAGTTGAATCCGCCCATGGGAACATAGCTCATGGACTCCACGCCGCCGGCGATGGCCACATCAATGGCCCCCACCATGATGCGCTCCGCGGCGATGGCGATGGCCTGAAGACCGGAGGAGCAGAACCGGTTGATGGTCATGCCGGGGACGTCCACCGGAAGACCCGCCCGCAGCAGGATGTTCCGGGCCATGTTCATCCCCTGGGCAGCTTCCGGAAAGGCACACCCCAGGATCACGTCTTCCACCAGCGCGGGATCAATGCCCGTGCGTTTGATCAGTTCCTGGATCACGAGGGTTCCGAGTTCATCGGGACGGGTGTCTTTCAGAGAGCCCCGGGGCGCCTTGCCCACAGGGGTTCGTACACCGGCAACAATAACCGCATCCTGCATGACAGGAACCTCCTTAATTCGCTTTTGATGACCATTTGCCCATAGGGTAAACGCAAAGCCGGGAACTGTCAAAACGTCTTCCCGGACGGTTTGACACTTCTTCCGGAGAACCGTACAATACCCACCACCCCCGTGCAAAGGGGAGGGGTGTGTATTTGGAAATAACAAGGAGTTTTTGCGCATGAAGACGGTGCTTGCGAAACCGGGTGAAGTGGAGCGAGCGTGGTGGCTGGTGGACGCCGAAGGGCAGGTCCTGGGCCGTCTGGCCACCCGCATCGCGAAAATCCTGATGGGGAAACACAAACCCATCTATACCCCCCACGTGGACACCGGCGACTTCGTGGTGGTGGTGAATGCGGAAAAAGTGGTCCTGACGGGGAAGAAGTGGGAGCAGAAAAAATATTACCGGCACTCCGGCTATCCCGGAGGGCTCAAGATCCGCACCGCCCGCCAGATCCGGGAAACTCATCCCGAGCGTTTGATCCAGCTTGCCGTGCGCCGGATGCTCCCCAAAAACAAACTCGGACGGCGGATGCTCAAACGCCTCAAGGTGTATGCCGGACCCGCCCATCCCCATGAAGCCCAGAAACCCCGGGTGCTCAAGATGGAGGAAACCCCATGGCTGAAGTGAGAGAGGTGCACGGTCGCACCGTGATCTTCGCCTCAGGCTCCCGCAAGCGTGCACGGGCCCGCCTGCGGCTCAAGCCCGAAGGGCACGGCTGGGTCTATGTGAACGGTCAGCGGCCTCTGGACTATTTCAAACGGGAAGACCTGGTGATTCACGCCCTGGAACCTCTGCGGGTGGTGGGCATGGAAGGCAAGGTGGACGTGGTGGTGAAGGTGGAGGGAGGTGGCATCTCCGGTCAGGCCGGAGCGGTGCGCCACGCCCTGGCCCGGGCGCTGGAAGCCATGGATCCCTCCCTGCGTCCCACCCTGAAGAAATACGGTTTCCTGACCCGTGATCCGAGGGAAAAGGAGAGGATGAAGTATGGAAAGACCAAGAGACGCCGCGCCTGGCAGTACTCCAAGCGGTGAGCTTTCCCTGGTAACCCTTCTGGAAGCCGGTGTGCACTTTGGCCACCGCCGGCGGCGCTGGAATCCGAAAATGGCCCCCTACATCTATACCGAGCGCAACCGCATCCACATCATTGATCTCCGGAAAACCATGGAACATCTGGAGCGGGCGCGGAATTTCCTGCGGGAGGTGGCCGCACGCAAGGGGTATGTCCTTTTCGTGTGCACTAAACCCCAGGGGAAGGACGCTGTCCGGGAAGAGGCCGAGCGGGCCGGCGCCTTTTATGTGGTGGAGCGGTGGCCGGGCGGGCTGCTGACCAACTTTGACGTGATTCAGACCCGCCTGCAGTATATCCGGACCATTGAGCGGATGAAGGAAGACGGCACCTTTGAGAAGCTGCCCAAGAAGGAAGTGGTGAAGCTCCTGAAGAAATACGAAAAGCTCATGCGGATTTTCGGCGGCATCCGGGATATGGATCGGCTGCCCGATGCGCTGGTGGTGATTGACGTTGTCCGGGAGAAGATCGCCGTTCAGGAAGCCCGCAAACTCAACATCCCCGTGGTGGCGCTGGTGGATACGGATGGGGATCCCGAACTGGTGGATTATCCCATCCCCGGCAACGACGATGCCATCCGGTCCATCCGGCTGATGGCTCGCCTCCTGGCGGACGCCATCGTGGAGGGCCGCCAGGGCGTGGACGCGGCCATGCTCCGGGAGGCCGTTCCCGCTGGAGCCCCGGCTGAAACCGCCGGCGAGGCTGCCGCGGCAGAAGAAACCGCAGAAAAAGCCACCGGAGCGGAAGAGGCATCACCTTCTCCCGGAGAAACCGCTCCGGACGCTTCTGAAAAAGAAACCGAGGAGGAAAACCATGGCGGATAAGGTTTCCATTGAACTGATTAAAGAACTTCGTGAGCGCACCGGTGCGGGGGTGCTGGACATCAAGAAGGCCCTGGAAAAGACCGGTGGTGACGTGGAAAAGGCCGTGGAAGAGCTCCGGAAAATGGGCGCGGCCAAAGCCGCCAAAAAGCTGGACCGCTCCGCCAAAGAGGGGCTGGTGTACGCCTATATCCATCCGGGCAACCGGGTGGGCGTGCTGGTGGAGGTGAACTGCGAGACGGATTTTGTGGCCCGCACGGAAGACTTCCAGAAGTTCGTCCACGAGGTGGCCCTTCAGATCGCCGCCATGCGCCCCATCGCGGTGCGCCGGGAAGACATCCCCGCCGAGGTCATTGAAAAGGAAAAGGAGATCACCCGGGAACAGTTCAAGAACAGCGGAAAACCCGAGCACGTGATTGAAAAGATTGTGGAGGGGAAGCTGGAGACCTTCTTCAAAGAAAAGGTCCTGCTGGAGCAGGACTATATCCGGGACCCGAGCAAGACCATCAAAGACCTCCTCATGGAGCTCATCGCCAAACTCGGTGAAAACGTGGTGATCCGGCGTTTCTGCCGGTTTGAGCTCGGAGAAGGCTGATATGGAGGGGGGCGGCGTCCCCTCACGGGTGCTCCTGAAAATCTCCGGGGAGATCCTGGGCGGAGGGGAGGGGAAAGGTCTTGCGGCGCCGGTGCTCCAGGCCCTGGCGCGGGAAATTCGGGAGGTGGTGAGGGAAGTGGGTCTGGAACTCGCCGTGGTGGTGGGTGGAGGAAACTTTATCCGGGGGACGCAGGCCCGGGCCCTCGGTATTGACCGGGCCACAGTGGACTATATGGGCATGCTGGCCACCGTGATGAACGCCCTGGCCCTCCAGAGTGCCCTGGAAGCCGAGGGACTGGAAACCCGGGTGATGACGGCCATTGAAATGCGGGCGGTGGCCGAGCCATACGTCCGTCGCCGGGCCATCCGGCATCTGGAGAAGGGCCGGGTGGTGATTTTCGGGTGCGGAACGGGCAATCCCTTCTTTTCCACCGACACGGCTGCGGTGCTGCGGGCCAGCGAGGTGGGGGCCGGGGCCATCTGGAAGGGCACCAAGGTGGACGGGGTCTACACCCGGGATCCGGTTGCCCATGCGGATGCCCAGCGGTATGAGGTCACCACCTTTGACGAGCTGCTTTCCCGGAACCTCCGGGTGGTGGACCCCACTGCGGCCGCCCTTTCCCGGGAAAACCGCCTGCCCATGGTAATCTTCCGCCTGGCTCCCGGGAACCTCCTCCGCCTCGCCCGGGGGGAACAGATCGGAACGCTGGTCCTTCCCGAAGCCTCAACCAACACGGTGGATCTCTGAACCGCGCATAACCAAGGAGGCGACCATGGACCTGTCCACCCTCCTTCAGGACGGTGAACGCCGGATGGAAAAGAGTGTGGAATCCCTGGATCGGGAGTTTCGGCGGCTCCGGA
This sequence comes from Caldifarciminota bacterium, assembly GCA_015490255.1. Lineage (GTDB taxonomy): Bacteria > Hydrothermota > Hydrothermia > S141-80 > S141-80 > S141-80. The sequence goes on along the minus strand of WFYF01000150.1, from coordinate 1,858 downwards.
CGGGGCGTGCCACACCCGCTTTGCTGGAAGGCATCCAGGTGGAATATTACGGGAACAAGGTTCCCCTGCAGCAGATCGCGTCCGTGATGGTCCAGGGGCGGACGCTGGTTGTGAAACCCTGGGACAAGTCCGTGATCGGCGAAATCCAGCGGGCCATTCAGGCCTCCGGACTCGGACTCACGCCCCAGAGCGACGGAACCGTGGTCCGGATTCCTGTCCCGCCTCTCTCGGATGAGCGCCGGCAGGAACTGGTGAAACTCGTCAAGAAGCTCGCGGAAGAAGCCCGGGTGGCGGTGCGCAACGTTCGCCGGGACCTGATGGAAACCGTCCGGGGCTGGGAGAAGGAGGGGACGCTCTCCGAAGACGAACGCCGCCGGGCGGAGGACCAGATCCAGAAACTCACGGACCGCTATATTGAGAAGGTAAACGATCTGCTTGCGCGCAAAGAAAAAGAAATTCTTGAAGACTGACGCTCCGGTCCCACCCTTCCGGGATCCGGGGGACCTTCCCCGCCATGTGGCCATCATCATGGACGGCAACGGACGGTGGGCCCGGCGGCGGGGGTTGCCCCGGGTTCTGGGACACCGGTTTGGCGTGGAATCCGTCCGGGAGGTAATCTGGACCACCGCCGAACTGGGCATCCCCTATCTGAGCCTCTTCACCTTTTCCACCGAGAACTGGCAGCGCCCTCCTCAGGAGGTGCGCTTTCTCATGCGGCTTCTGACCCGCCTCCTCTATGCCGAGGTGGACAACCTGAAACGGAAAGGCGTGCGCCTCCACACCCTCGGGAAGGAAGAAACCCTCCCGGACGAAGTCCAGGAGGCCCTGGCCTTCGTTTGCCGGGAAACCCGGGAAGGGGACCGGCTCCAGCTGTATCTCGCCCTGTCCTATGGAGGGCGGCTGGAAATCCTGGAAGCCGTGCGGGGGATCGCCCGGAAGGTGGCCCGGGGAGAACTGGCACCGGAAGCCGTTGATGAGGGGACCTTCCGGGCCCACCTTCTTGCTCCGGAACTGCCGGATGTGGATCTTCTGATCCGTACAAGTGGAGAGTACCGCATCTCCAACTTCCTTCTCTGGCAGATCCCTTACGCGGAACTCTATATCACCGAAACCCTCTGGCCGGATTTCCGCCGGGAGGCCTATCTGGAGGCCCTGGCCGCCTATGCCCGGCGGGAACGCCGGTTCGGGACTGTATCGGAGGAGGCATGACCTCCCTGCCCCGGGATCTGGGGCCCCGGATCCTCACGGGTGTGGTCTTCGCCGGCACCTTCTTGGGAGCCCTGTATGCAGGGGGCTGGCTCCTGTGGACCTATGCCCTGGCCGTGCTCCTTATGGTGGGATGGGAATACGCCCGGTTGTCCGACCTTCCCCGCTTCATGGAGATCCTTTTCCTTCTTGCGCTGGGGAGCCTTTTCGGTCTGCTCACAACCGGCCGCCTCCTGGGCGCCTGGCTGTTTCTCCAGTGCGCTGTCCTGGCCCTCGCCCTGACGTTTCTTCCCACCTGGCCGGAAATCTCTTCGGACAAACTCGGAAAGGCGGTGTTCGGCCTGGCGTATTTCGGGTTTCCCATGGCCTGGTTTCTGGAGGTGGCCCGGTTCTCCACCGGTCATCTTCTGGCCTTCTTTGTGATGCTGTGGGCAGCGGACACCGGGGCGTATGTCACCGGGAAACTCATCGGGCGGCGTCCCCTCCACGAAAAGATCTCTCCCGGCAAGACGGTGGAGGGCTTTGTGGGCAGGCTGGTGTGGGCGGTGGCGGCAGGTGGGGTGCTCATGCCGGTGATGGGCTGGAACGCCTGGACACTGCTTGCGGGCCTGGGTGTGGGGGTGTTCTCCGAGGTGGGGGATCTCCTGGAATC
>WFYF01000149.1 GCA_015490255.1 Caldifarciminota bacterium | reverse complement strand
GCGGGCAGCCGGGCGATGGACCGGGCTTTTCTGGAGCTTTTCGGGATTGAACATGCCGCCCGCCACGTGATTCCGGACGGCAAAACCGATCTTCAGATCCTCCGGGAGATCTACTGGAAAGCCGTGGGGCCCGATGCGGATCGGCACCTTCCCGCCCTGCGGGATGCCTATCTCCGGTATCTGGCCGAAGAGGTTCCGAAATCCCCGGGTTACCGGGTGCTTCCGGGGGTGGAGGAAACCCTCCATGCGCTGGCAGAACGGGAGGATGTGGTGCTGGGGCTGGCCACCGGAAACCTGGAGGAGGGGGCCCGGATCAAGCTCTCCCGGACGGATCTCTGGCCCCTGTTCGCCGGTGGGGGATTCGGAAGCGATGCGGAGGACCGGGTGCAGATCCTGTGGGCAGCATACTGGAAGCTCCGCGACCGGGGTCCCTTTTCGGAGGTGTGGATCGTGGGCGACACGCCGAGGGACATCTGGGCGGCCCGGCGGGCGGGTTACCGGGTGGCGGTCGTGCCCACGGGGCATTTCTCCCTTGAGGAACTGACGGCCTGGTCCCCGGACGTGGCCGCCCCCCGGCTGGATGCGGTGGTGGCCCGGATTCTGGAAGACCGGAAAGAGCCGGCATCCATTGAGGAGCCTGCCTCATGACCCGCCTTCCCCGGAACGTATGGGTGTTTCTGGGGTATCTGGGGTTGAGTTTGGTATTCTATTTCTCCCTGCTCTCGGGTCGGGTGGCGCCGGTGGCCTATGATCAGCGTTCAGGGGGTTATGCCCTCCGGGATTTTATGATTGAAGGATGGAAACATGGGGAGATGCGGTGGTGGAATCCCACTCTGGAAGGGGGGCTTCCCACTGTGTCCGGATTAACCTTTGAATATTTTTATCCCGACCACATCCTGTGGGTTGTGATGGACATTGATCAGGCTTTCAAATGGTCCTTTATCCTGCACACCGCACTGGCTTCTTTTGTGCTGTTCTTGGTCCTTTCCGCGCTCGGGGTTTCGTTTCCCCTCGCCCTGGCCGGAGGCGCGGCGCTGGGGTTCGGGTATATCCCACCGCAGGTCTATTCCGGGCATCTTGCCAAAGGGATTGTCCTGGCCTGGTTCCCCCTAATCTTCTGGCTCGCTGTGGAGGGGGTCCGTCGGGGGAAATGGTGGATTCATGCCCTCTGGGGCGGGATCCTTGGCATCCTGCTCGGAGTTCAGCAGCTTCAGATGGTGTATTACACCTATCTTGCAGTGGGCCTCGGTGTGGTGCTGGCCCTTGTGATGTTTGCCCCTCGTTCGCCGAAATTCTGGCTGGATCGGCTTGGCCGGGTGGCGGTGGCCGGGGTGCTCAGTCTGGGAATTGGAGCAGCACAATGGTATCCCGCCCTTTTCTATATCCGCCACTTCACCCTGCGCAAAGCCATGGGGATTGAAAAGGCCCTGTCCTGGAGTGCGGATGTTCAGGATGTTCTCTCGCTCTGGTTTCCTCTGTTCTCCGGCATCTCCCTGCCCCAGGATCACTACTGGGGGAGCAATCCTTTTCGGCATGATGTGGCGTATCTGGGGGTGCTGGGGTTTGCGGGAACCCTGGCCTTTCTGTGGCTGGTTCGCAGGGCGTCCTTCCGGCAAAGCGTTACGGGGAAATGGGCCCTTCTCACCGCCCTGGTGGGGTTTTTCTTCCTGCTCATTTCCATGGCCGGGCGAACCCCTCTGTTCTATCTCCTTTACCATACCCTTCCCATGTTTTCCCGGTTCCGGGCCCATGCCCTCGCCCTGGGTTTCGCTCAGGTGATGCTCGTGATCACCGCCCTGCTGGCCCTCACCCAGCTTTCCCGGGAAGAACGGCTCAAAACCTGGAAGGGCTGGTGGTGGGTGGGGGGCGGCCTTGTGGGGCTTGCCCTTATGGGAGGAATTGCGCCGCAGGCCCTTCATGGCCTGATCCGGAGTGTATTTGCCCTGGGTTTGGAAAAAGCCCGGGCCCTCCAGGCTCACCTGCCCCATCTGGCTCTGGGTTTCGGCTGGGTGGGGGTGGCGACCCTGCTCATACCCCGGATACTACCTTCCAGTGCCTGGATTTTTCCGCTTGCCGTTTTCCTGGAGCTCTTTGCAATCACCCGTCCGTTTCTCCAGCCCTCTCTCCCGCTCAAGGAGGAACTTCGCCGCTCTGGCCTTATGGAAATCGGCAAAGCTGTTTCTGCAGGGAAGCAGGACCCGGTCCGGATCCTTCCTCTTTTCTTCCGGACAGAAGATTTCAACTGGATGTATGCCGGTCTCCAGACCGCGGGGGGTGGTTTTCCCTTTGCTTCCGGGCATTACCTTCAGCTGATCGGCGCAGAAGGGTTCGTGCTCTCCCCGGCTTCGTTCGTTCATTTATATCAGAATCCCTTTCTTCTTCCTGTGATGGACGTGGACCATGTGCTGATGCCTGTTCTGCCCGACACGGCGACCCTTCGCAGGCAGTACGGCAACCATCCTGCCTATCCGTTGCTTCTTTCCATGAAATATTTTCAGGATCGCCTTTCCCTTGAGCGTTTGCTCACCTTGCAGGGCCAGCCTTTTGGTCTTTACGCTCCTCCTGACACGGCAAAACGGGTACGATTTTATGCTCACGCGGTTTCTCTTCCGGCTTCGGACACCCAAGCGGTTCGGACACTGGTGGCCAGGGGCCGGAAAGTTCTGGACACCCTTTTCCTGTCTTCTTCGGTTCCGTCTCACTCCACTCCTGCGGACACCTCTCACCGGCTGTTCCTCAGGTCTTACGCCCCGGGGAAAATTCAGGTGGAGGTGGAATCCGGAGGGGGGGGATGGGTGTTTCTGGCGGAGGCCTATACCGATCAGTGGGAAGCGCAGGTGGATGGAAATCCGCCTCAACCCGTGTTGCGTGCCATGCATGCCTTTATGGCTGTCCCTGTTCCTCCAGGGAAACATGAGATCACCTTCCGGTATCGGCCCCGCCGGGAAAAGACCGGCCTTGCCGTTTCCCTCCTTTCGCTTGTCTTTATGTTTGGACTGATGGGGATTTCCCTTCGGGGACGTCCCAGGGGGCGCGGGTAATCGGGCTTATCCCTGTCAGGATTCTTTCAGGATTTCCTTATACAGTTTCAGGTGGCGAGCGGCCACCGCCTCAGGGAGAAACTTCTGGGCCTGGCGGTGGCCTTCTTCCCCCATCTTTTGAGCCTGTTCAGGATGCTGGAAGATCCAGGCGAGTTTGCGGGCGAGGTCTTCCACGTCCTCCGGCGTAAACAGCCAGCCGGTTGCACCTTCTTTCACGATCTCCGCCGGACCACCCAGACGGCTGGCGATGACCGGCGTTTTGTGGAGCATGGCTTCCACCAGAACCAGCCCCAGACTCTCCACGGACACCCGGGGATCACCGCGGGAGGGAAGCACCAGCACCTGGGTCCGAGCGTATTCTTCAGAAAGCTTTTTCCCTCCGATCCACCCCAGAAACATTGCAGGCACGCCCAGGGTTTCCGCGAGTTCTCTCCACTCAGAAAGGGCCGGTCCGTCCCCGGCGAACACAAGCTGAATCGGGATCCCCCGGTCCCGCAGCGTTTTTGCGGCCCGGATCAAAAGGTCCCCCCCTTTCCAGAACACGGCCCTCCCCACAAACAAAACACGGTAAGGTTCTCTGGGGATCACTTCGGATAGTTGTGGCTTCCATCCCACCGGCATGGGGATGATTTCTTCCCGGCCGGGGAGATCCCCAAAAACCTCGTGGAATCGTTCGCGAGTGAACCGGGAGTTGAAGATCCGCACCCGGGCCCGCAGGACCATGCGGCGAAAAGGAATACGCAGAAAAGGGAATTTCTGGACCAGAGCGATTTCGGAATGGTGGAAGGTGAGCACCCAGGGAATGCGGGCAAAGGGCTGGGCCCAGACCAGATTGGGAACGGGCCAGTGCACATGCACGATGTCCGGGAGAAATCTTCTGCGAAGCCGCCAGCTTTTGATCAGCCCCGCGCCCAGAAACACCGGAACCTGGAGATAGCGCCATTTTTCCAGGCGAATGCGCTCATAGGCAGCCACTTCGTGGGTGAGATTTTCTATGTTTGGAGGCGCATACCGGAACCGGTAGATCCGGAGGCCTTCCCGGGTTTCGTCTCCCTGACCGCGAAAGGCCGAAGTGAGCACGCGAACGTCATGCCCCTCCTGGACCAGCGCTTTCAGGGTTGCCTGCAGCCAGGGAGTGACAAAGGGAGCCCGGTCGGTCGGGAAAGCCGTGGCCACAAAAAGGAGTTTGAGGGGAGGGGTCATGTGGTTTTTTCTGCAAGAATATAGCTGGAAAACCGGGAAGGGTGGAGGGAAAAGCCATGTGCTTGGAGAATTTCTTGGACCCGTCGGCGGGTTTCCTCTTCCAGCGCCTCCAGCACCACAAATCGCGCGTGGTTCAGGATGTTCTCTGCGCCTTCTAGGGCGGCCACCTCCGCCCCTTCCACGTCCAGTTTCACCAGGCCAACACGGTCATGAGAAACAGGAAGTTCGTCCAGGGTTATGGTTTCCACCTCTCCCGCCTCATCCGGGTCAATGTGGGCCATGCCGAACTGCGCCTCCGGGGAAACCACCCGCACCCGGCGCCCCGACTCCCGCCACACCGCGCGGGGGATGGTTTGCACATGATCGCATCCGTTCAGGGAAAGGTTTTTCTGCAACACCCGGAAGGTTTCCGGGTGGGCTTCAACGGCCAGAGTGGAAACACCCATGTTGCAGGCCAGGATGGTGTAGTATCCCACGTTGGCCCCCACGTCCACGAAGGTCCATCCTTCTTCCCGGCAGCGCTCCAGTGCGTTGCGGATGAACACCTCCACGTCCCGTTCCCGCATGGGCATCATGAAGTAGAGGTCATCGGAATGGGGCCGGGTGTGGAACCGGATGCCGGTAACTGTGCGAAGCCGAAGGGCCGGGCTGGCCCAGGGATTCCGCAGCGTCCGGGGATGCAGGAGCACCCTCACCATGTCGCCCGCGGCGGCAACCATCAGGGCAAACTCATCTTTCCAGGTTTCCCCACGAATACGCAAAAGAATCAAAAGCCAGCGCCCCCCGATGGAGATCAGGGGGACGCTGGCAAAGTGCCGGGCGAAGAACTCAACCAGTTTGTGAATCAAAGAGATGCCGTATCCTATTCAATCCGGAGCCTCCACCAGTCCCGGGGGAATGTCAGCGCGGGCGTGACGCCGAGCCCTGCATAAAGATAAGATCCCACCACCCCTCCAATCAGGTTGTTTCTCGGCCCTCCAGGGAACTGCGGAACGGGCTTCCAGCGATCCTCGGAAACAGAGTAGTAGTAAAACTGATCCGTGAAATCGTTTTGGGGTGCGTGTCCCCCCAGGACAAAAATTCGCTGTCCTGTAGCCACCGCCCAGGCGTCATAGGTTGCGAAGGGATATCCTGCAATGGGTTCCCATTCCCCGGTGGCAAGGTTGTATCGCTGCATGTCTGCGAGATTGTCCCCACCCCAGTCACTTGTGCGGCCTGTGCCCGCGTAGAGGTATCCCAGGTGGTAAACCAGCACAGGTCCCCACCGTCCCTCACCTGGATAGGTGGTCAGGGTGTCCCACCGATCCTGCCCGGGGTCATAACGCAGAATAAGGTTGG
>WFYF01000148.1 GCA_015490255.1 Caldifarciminota bacterium | reverse complement strand
CTCCCTCCATTCCCCTTGCCCTGCTGCACCTTTCGGAAACCGTAAACGTCGGGACCTTCCACGCCGCCCACCGGAATCTTTTCCTCTATGACGTGTTCCAGAACGTGCTGGAGCGCTATGCCCGGAAGCTCCACGGACGAATCGCGGTGTCCCGGGTGGCGGCCCAGAGCGTGGCCCGGTATTTCCCCGGGGACTATACCATCATTCCCAACGGGGTGGATGTGCGCCGGTTCCGACCGGATCTCCCGCCCATCCCCTGGATGCACGAGAGTGCGGCCTTTCATGTGCTGTTTGTGGGGCGGTTTGAACCCCGGAAGGGGTTGCTGTATCTCCTGCGGGCGGTGTATCTGCTGCGGGAGAAAATCCCCGGACTGCGGCTTGTGGTGGTGGGGGACGGCCCCCTGCGGGCCTTTTATCACCGGGAGGTCGCCCGGCTGGGCATCCGCAATCAGGTGGTCTTTGTGGGTCGGGTGTCCCGGGAGCAGTTGCCACGGTATTATGCGAGCGCCGATGTTTTCGTCTCCCCTGCCACGGGAGCGGAAAGCTTTGGGATTGTGCTGTTGGAGGCCCAGGCCTGCGGCACGCCGGTGGTGGCCAGCCACATTCCCGGCTATGCTCAGGTGATCCGGGACGGGGAAAACGGCCTGCTGGTGCCGCCCCGATCCCCCCGTCACCTGGCCCGGGCCCTGTTAGAACTCTACAGGGATACCGCAAAACGCACGGCGCTCCGGGAACAGGGCCTGGCCGTGGTCCGGGACCGCTATGCCTGGGATCGGGTGGCCGCACAGGTGGAGGAATTTTATTTCCATGTGCTGGAACGCGTGACGTCCGGACTGGGACAGAGCCATGTTGCGGATTGATCGCATCACCATCCGGCATTACAAAAGCCTCGCGGAGGTGACCCTTCCCCTCCACGGCCGGGGCCTGGTGTTCTTTGTAGGACGCAACGGCTCGGGGAAGAGCAACGTGGTGGATGCCCTCCGTTTTGTTTCGGATGCCCTTCAGGTGAACCTTGACTATGCCCTCAGCCGGCGGGGAGGGATCGGAGAAATCCGTCAGCGTTCGCGGGGAAAACCTTTCCACGTTACCTTTCGTATGACTCTGCAGGGTGAGATCTTGCTTGAGGAAAATCGGCGTGAAGAAGTCACAGCAACGTTCGCGTTTACGCTTGGAGATTCCGCTACAGGTCCTGTCAAAGAAGAAAAGGCGGTCGTTCGCTCTCTGGAAGGACATCGGCTTGCCTTCTATCATGTTCGCAAAGGAAAAATCGTGGATGCGTCCCGCGCTTTTTCGGCCCGACCTCAACCAGACGACCTTTTTCTGCGATCCCTTACAGGTGAACCGGGGTTTGCCGACATCTTTGAAACGCTGGGGCGTATGAGGGCGTATCACCCCAGCCCGGATGTTATGCGGGAGTTGCAAAGTCCGGACCCTTCTCCTTTCCTTCACCGGGATGGCCGGAACCTTCCATCCATTCTGAAGCGGATGCCTGACCCTGTCCGGAAACGCATCGGCGTATATCTGGAGAGTCTGATCCCGGGTCTGGAACATGTGGCTTCCAGGCGCCTCGGACCGAAAGAAACCCTGGAGTTCAAAGTGCACTCCTGGAAATTCTATGCCCATTCCATGTCAGACGGGACTCTACGGGCTGTGGCCATCCTCGTGGCAGCATTCCAGGAAAGCCTGCGGCTGGTGGCTGTGGAAGAACCCGAGATTTCTCTTCATCCTGCGGCCGTCCATGTTCTGACAGATGCATTGCTGGAGGCTTCCGAACACAAACCCGTTCTCGTCACCACCCACAGCCCGGAGATCCTGGACCATCCGGACATTGAGAAAGAGCACATCTATCTGGTGCTCATGGACGAAGAAGGCATCACAACCCTTCATCCGGTTCGTAAGGAGATCACGGATCTTGTGAAGAACCATCTTTTCACGTTTGGAGAACTCCTGCGACAGGATCAGCTGGTTCCGGAAAAGTGATCCGGTGACCCATGGGTGATCAACCTTTGCACATGGGAGCTGTGGTGGAAGGATACGGGGAAGTCAGTTCGGTGCCCATCGTGATCCGGTATCTTTGCCCGCGGGCCCGTATGGTGGCCCCCCCTCACCGATTGAATAAGGGAAAGGCTTTTGATCCACAGATGCACCCCAGAAAGGATGTATGGGAAGGGGTCTTTTCCCTTCTGCGTGCCCAGGGGGCCACGGCTGTGGTGGTTCTTATGGACGTAGACCGCGCCTGTCCCAAATACGCTGCTCCGGTCATACGCAACACCCTGGAAGGCATCGCTTCCTCTTTTGACATCACCGTGGGTTTCTGTCTTGCCACACCGGAATATGAAGCCTGGTTTCTTGAAAGCGCGGATCTCCTCGGACTGGGGTCTCCACCTCCCAGGATTCCCAGGGACTGCAAAGGGGAAATCAGGCGGCGCATGGGACGATACAGACCCACCGTGGATCAGCCGCGTCTGACCGCGCACCTGACCGGCCATCTTGAACAGGCCCGCAGGCGCTCGTCGTCTCTGGACAAGTTTTGCAGGGAAGTGGAAGCCCTCTGTCAATCATGAGCCGGACGATCCTGGTGGACGGATACAACGTGATCTTCGGAAGTGAGCTCCGGGAACTCCCCCTGGAAAAGGCCCGGGAGTCCCTCGTGATCTTCGCCCGGATCTGGCATCCGGCCCGGGTGCTGGTGGTGTTTGACGGACGGAAGGACACCCCCTTTCCGGCCGCCCTCCAGGGGGCGGTATTTGCCCGGGAGGAAAGCGCGGACGCGTGGATCCTGGGATACATCCGGTCCCACCCGGGGACCTCCTTCGTGGTGGTGACGGCCGATCGGCCCCTGGCCGACCAGGCCCGGGCTCTGGGTGCCGAGACCATGCTGCCCCGAACCTTTCTCCAGGGGCCCCCGCGGATGCGCAAAAAGGCACGACGGATGCAGCGCGGGCGGGATCCGGGATTTCCCCTTTCCCCGCAGGAACGGAAAGCCCTTGAAAACGAACTGCTTCAGGAGTGGCTTGAGAAACAAGGAGAATAGCCATGGCCGACAAAATTCGTGTGGAAGAAGGCAGGCTCGTGGTCCCCGACGAGGTGGTGATCCCCTATATTGAGGGAGACGGCATCGGTGTGGACATCACGCCGGCCATGATCCGGGTGGTGGACGCGGCGGTGGAGAAAGCCTATGGCGGGAGGCGGAAGATCGTGTGGAAGGAAGTGCTGGCAGGAGAAAAGGCCTATCGGGCCACCGGAGAATATCTTCCCGAAGAAACCCTTCAGGCCTTCCGGGAGTATATCGTGGGGATCAAGGGGCCCCTCACCACACCGGTGGGCGGCGGGATCCGGAGTCTGAACGTCACCATCCGGCAGGTGCTGGATCTCTATTCCTGCGTCCGGCCGGTGAAATGGCTGGGAAGCCCCTCCCCCCTCAAGGATCCCAGCAAGGTCAACCTGGTGGTTTTCCGGGAGAACACCGAGGACGTGTATGCCGGGGTGGAATGGCCTTCTGGCACGGAGGAAGCCCGCAGGGTCATCCGGTTTCTCCACGAGGAGATGGGCATTTCCCCCAGCGTGGTCCTGCCTTCGGCCGGGGTGGGGATCAAGCCCATCTCTCCGGAGCGGACCAAGCGCCACGTCCGGAAGGCCCTGCGCTGGGCCTTTGAGCACGGCTATAACCGGGTGACGCTGATGCACAAGGGGAACATCATGAAGTTCACGGAAGGGGCCTTCCGGAACTGGGGCTATGAGGTGGCGAAAGAGGAGGAATTCGCCGGCCGGGTGATCACGGAGGACGAACTGTGGGAAAAATACAACGGGGAGATCCCCGAAGGGAAGGTCCTCCTGAACGACCGGATCGCGGACAACATGTTCCAGCAGCTCCTCACCCGCACCGGGGAATATCAGATCATCGTCACCCCCAACCTGAACGGGGACTATATTTCCGACGAGGGCGCGGCGCTGGTGGGGGGACTGGGCATGGCCCCGGGGGCCAACATCGGGGATTATATCGCGGTGTTTGAGGCCACCCACGGCACCGCCCCGAAATACGCCGGTCAGGACAAGGTGAACCCCTCCTCCCTCATCCTTTCGGCCGCCATGATGCTCCAGTATATGGGCTGGAAGGAGGCGGCCACCCTGATTGAGGAGGGGATTCGCAAAACCCTGGCCCAGCACCGGGGGACCTATGACCTGGTGCGGGGCTGGAAGGCCGAGGGCATCACCGACGCGGAGGAGCTCAGGTGCAGCGAATACGCCCAGGCCATCATTGACAACATGTGAGGTTGAATCCCCCATGCGGTTTTCACAAGAAAACCGCATGGGGGGACAAAGTTTGTGTTCAGAACGTTCCCGTTTCACGCAAAGATCCCTGGCGTGGGAGAAGAGGCATCCAGATGCCGCTCCTTCCGTACCCGTAGGCCTTTCTTCTGGAAGGTCTAACCGAATTTTTGAACAAGCCCAATTTTTCTAAAGCGTTTTCTGGAGTGTTCCAGCGGGGTCCCCACGCAATTCCCGAAAGGAAGTGCGTGGGGTGTCTTTCTCCCCCTCCCCCTTGACGGGGGAGGCAGGGGTGGGGGTGACCCGTTCTGGAAGCTCCTCCTCGTGAAGGGGGATGGGAAGGAGAAATGCACAGTCCCCGGCCTGAAATTTGTGCGGCCGGAGAGGACTCCTATTCCTCCGCTTTCTCCCGGGGATGGGCCCGGTGGAAGGCCTGTTTCACCTGATCCAGGGAGAGATGGGTATAGACCTGTGTGGTGGCCAGGCGGGCATGGCCCAGAAGTTCCTGGATCACCCGGAGGTCCGCCCCCCGGGAAAGGAGATGGGTGGCGAAACTGTGGCGCAGGAGATGGGGATAGACTCCTTCCCGATCCCCCAGGGAACGGAAGACTTCCCGGAGGATCTCCCACACCCGCTGCCGGGTGAGGGGCCGGCCCGTGCGGCTCACAAAGATGTGATCCGTCTTCGGGTGCAAATGCATCCGGACCTCTAGATATTGCCGCAGGGCCTCCTGAGCCTTGGGGGAAAGGGGGACGATGCGCTCCTTGCGGCCTTTGCCGAACACCCGGGCGATCCCCTCCCGCAGATCCACATCCCGGATGCGCAGACCCACCAGTTCCGAAACCCGCATGCCTGAACCGTAGAGCACTTCCACCAGGGCCTTGTTCCGGATCTCCACCGGGGTTTCCGGAACCCACCCGTCTAACACCCGCTGGATCTCCTCCTCCCGGAGCACCTCCGGGAGGCGTTTCGGCATCTTCATGGGTTCCAGGAGGGCCGCCGGGTTGGCCGAAAGCACCCCCTCCACCACGAGATAATGGAAAAATCGCCGCACCGCCGAAACCCTGCGCTGGAGGGTGCTCCGGGCATACCCCTGCTCGTGGAGGGCAAAGACCCAGGCCTGGAGATCCTGCACCGTCACGTCTTCCAGAGAGAGCTGCTCTTCTTCCAGGAACCCCCGGAACTGATCCAGGTCCCGGCGATACGCCACCACCGTGTGGGGGCTCAATCCTCGCTCAACACGGAGGTGGTGGAGGAAGCGCTCAAAAACGTCTCCTTCCATCGGCGGAGGGCCTCCTGTGCCCGTTCGGCCAGAAACCGGCGCCGTGCCCCGCCCCGGATGTGCTTTGGAATCTGGATCATCAGGCCGAAGTTGGGGTTCATGGGCTGGAAATACCGGGGGTTGCTCGTGGCGATATACCGGAACAGCGCCCCCATCATGGTGTGTTCCGGCAGGGCCACCGGCTCCTCCCCCCGGGCCAGCCGGGCGGCGTTGAACCCCGCAAGCCAGCCGCCCGCGGCCGCGGCGAGATACCCCTCCGTGCCCGTGATCTGCCCGGCGAAGAAGATGCGGGGGTCTTTCCGGAACTGGAGGGTGGAGAGCAGCAGCACCGGGCTGCGGATAAAGGTGTTGCGGTGCACCGCGCCATACCGGAGAAACCGGGCGTTCTCCAGCCCCGGGATCATCCGGAACACCCGCTCCTGCTCCCGGATCCGGAGCTGGGTCTGAAACCCCACCAGGGAAAAGGCGGTCTTCTCCTCGTTTTCCGGACGGAGCTGCACCACCGCATAGGGGAGTCCCCCGGTTTCGGGGTGCTCCAGGCCGATGGGCTTGAGGGGGCCATACCGGAGGGTTTCCGGCCCCCGGCGGGCCATCTCCTCGATGGGAAGGCATCCCTCAAAGAACCCCAGGGATTTCTCAAAGTCGTGAGGCTCGTGCTTTTCCGCCGAAACCAGGGCTTCCACGAACCGGTCGTATTCCTCTTTCGTCATGGGGGCGTTAAGATAGCTCTCGTGGTCCCACCCGTGGCGATCCTTCCAGTAGAGTTTTGAAAAATCCAGGCTTTCGGCGTCCACAATGGGCGAGACCGCGTCAAAGAAGGAGAGAAACTCCCCCACCAGGTCCTGGAGGGCCCGGGCGAAGGCGTCGCTGGTGAGGGGTCCGGTGGCGATGATCACGATCCCCTCTTCGGGGATTGCCGTCACCTCCTCCCGCCGGATCTCCACCAGGGGATGGGCTTCCAGTTTCTCGGTCACATATCGGGAAAATTTTTCCCGGTCCACGGAAAGGGCCTTGCCGCCGGGGATCCGGGCCTGGAAGGCGGCTTCCAGAATCAGGGACCCCAGTTCCCGGAGTTCCCATTTCAGGAGTCCCTGGGCGCTGGTGAGTTCCAGGGATTTCAGGGAGTTGCTGCACACGAGTTCCGCCAGATTGCCCGTGCGGTGGGCCGGCGTGGACCGCACCGGGCGCATTTCATACAGCACCACGGGGATCCCCTGCCGGGCCACCTGCCAGGCGGCTTCCGAACCCGCAAGTCCACCGCCGATTACGATCACCCGCTGCATCGTCTCACCTCCACCGTTCAGGTGTATAGCATACAGGGTGGGGTCCGAAACGTCGCCGGTGCGCCTCCAGCACCCGATCCGGCAGAGCCCGACCCGCTGTTTCCGCTTTTGGCCATCTCCGGTCAGGGACCTGCCCTCCACCCGGTGTGAAAGATGTGGAGATCTCCATCCCGTTCAAGAACAAACACGTTGCTGCCGTCAACCGCCACTCCCCCCGCGTCAATCTCCAGGGAATCCACCGGGACCGGATGCCGAGGGTCCGAGACATCCAGCACGAGCAGTCCTCTCCCTCCGCTTGCCACGTATACGTACCCCGGAGATACCGCGAGGTCCACCGAAAATGGTGGAACGGCCCAGGAGCTGATCCCCACAGGGTCTGTCGGGTCAGAGACATCCACCACATGCAGAAAATCTTCATCCAGAACAAAGGCGTAATGTCCCAGCACATGCACATCCAGGGCGTATCCAGGCGTCCCGAAAAAACCCGCTTCAACCGGGCTGGCCGGGTCGGAAAGGTCCACCACCCGAACCCCCGCCTCTCCAAAGGCCACAAAAGCGTAGCCTCCAGACACCGCAAGGGAGTGCGCGAATCCCGGCACTTCATAGGCCCCCACCTCCGTGGGATTCCCGGGGTCAGAAAGATCAATCACCCGCAGGCCACCCCTGCCGTCTGCTACATAGGCGAAATTTCCCGACGCGGCCACCCTCATCGCGTCGCCGGGCGTGTGGTAACTTCCAAGAATCTTCGGGTTCTCCGGGTTCCGCATATCCAGCACAAGAAGTCCCTGTGAGCCTCCGGCGACAATCGCGCGGGATCCTGAAACCGCCACATCCCATACATCCACGCCAAGGGAATCCTCATACGCCATTTCCACGGGACGGGCTGGCCGGGACACGTCCACCACCGCAAGGCCTTCGTATCCTGCAGCAACATACGCGTAACGGCCAGAAACAATCACCCTCCGGGCGTTGTGCGGCCTTTGAAAGGTTCCTATCTCCCGGGGATTCTCCGGGTCAGACACATCCACAATCCGGAGTCCCGCGGCACTCGCTGCAACATAGGCGTGGTTCTGCCATATCGCGAGATCCTGCGCAGAGCCTCCCACAGGAACGCTGGAGACCTCTGCAGGGTTTGCAGGATCGGCGATGCTGATCACGCGGAGTCTGTCCCCGTCCCCGAGGAAAGCATGGCGACCATGCACCTCCATATCAAAGGTCCAGTTCGGCCCGTCAAAGAACCCCACTTCCGCCGGATGCAATGGGTCGGACACATCAACCACGCGAAACCCCTGGGCATATCCGCCCACAAAGGCATGAGGTCCAGAAGCAGCCACTGCCCAGGCATATCCAGGGAGATCCAGATGACTCACCTCCGCAGGTTGAAGGGGGTTTGCCACGTCCACCACCCCAAATCCGTGATCCCCATCCGCGATATAAGCATACTTTCCTGAAACGGCCAGGTCCAGCACACTTCCTGGAGTATCCAGACGTCCTGTTTCCCTTGGACGCCAGGGTGTGGAAAGATCCAGCACGACAAGATCACCGGCGGCCACGAAAGCGTAGCTTCCCTGTTCCACGACTTTCAGCACACTCTCACCGGAGAGAATCTGCCCTGTTTGCACTGGATTGTCTGGATTGGTCATGTCGTAAACCAGCAGACCTCCCCTCCTGGTACCCACAAAAAGTGTCCGGGTGGCGGGGCGATACCAGAGGCCGATCACTTCCCACGGGGTGGCAAACGTGGCAATTCTTTCCGGGTTCGCTGGATTTGAAGCGTTCAGAACATATACACCGCTTCCCATCCCCAGAAACACCAGCCCTCTTGCCTTATCCACAGCCACCGCGCGGGCCGAACCAAAAGGCCACGCCCCCACCCATTC
>WFYF01000147.1 GCA_015490255.1 Caldifarciminota bacterium | reverse complement strand
GTCTCCGGCCCTCCGCCGTTCCGGAGGTTTCCGGGGACCCATCCGCCCTCTGGAGGTTTGTCGCAACCGCTCGGGCAAGGGCCGACCCGCCCTCCTCCCGCAGCCGCGCTTCCGTTCCCAGCAGCAACACCGCAACCGCCGGAGGATCCGGCCGCACCTGCACGATCAGGCGGAATCCATCTCCCCACACCTCGGCCAGGGCAGCACCGGTTTTCGCACCTTCCCGGGCATAATCCATCTGGCTCCAGGTCTGCTCCGCCATCTCCCGGGCCACGTGATCCACCTGCCCCGGATCCGATCGGAACACGTTTTCCCATTCTTCCAGGGGAATCACCGCCATCTGGATATACCCGTCTTCGGAACGAAACATCGCCCGGTTGTGCCCTCCACGGACTCAAGCCGCCAGCCTTCCGGGACGGGAATCCGCAGCCCCCCCACGGCATGATGGGTCAGGGGGGGCAACATCACCACCGTCCAGATCCAGAGCATATCCCCCCTCCTGTTCTGGATGGGCTTTCAACTGAAGTCAGTCGCCCCCCGCGTCTTCCCGGGCAAATTCAGACTCCAGCTCCTCAATTTCCCGGCGCAGGCGCTCCAGACGCTCTTCAGGGGTCTCCCGGTGACGGATTTTCTCCCGCACCTCCTCCCCGGAGTAGGGGGTGAAGAGCCCCGCCACCGCCGCCCCCAGGAGCGCACCTGCGAGAAAGGCCATCAACCGTTTCATGCCGCCTCCTCAATGGTGTTCCGGATGGAGGGCGTCCTCCAGCCGGGGATCCGACACCGGAACCACCGGGACGTTCCGGAGAAACAGCGCGTAAATCAGAAGGAACAGTCCCGCAAAGCCCAGAAAGGCTCCAAACTCCCAGATGCCCACAGGCGCTCCGGGTTTTCCGTGCACGGTCGTCCAGACGGTGGGCACGATCTCCAGAAGACGTGCCAGATAAATCCCCGCAAGAAGAATCAGCGTCACAGGTCCCACAATCCAGGGGGTGACTTTGGTCTTTTTGGGAATGAGCACCGCGAAGGGGACGAACCAGGATGCGGCAAAAGCGCTCCACAGATAGGGTTTCCAGGGCTCCACAAACCGGGTGAAGAGATATTCCGTCTCCTCCGGAAGCCGGCCATACCAGATCACGAGGAGCTGGGACCAGAAGAGATAGGCCCAGAAGGTGGAAAAGGCAAACACCGCCTTGCCGAGATCGTGGAGGGTGGCCTCGTGGAACACCTCCCGGAGCCGGCCCCTGCGCAGGAGCAGGACCACGAGCAGGGTCGCCGCCACGCCGGCCAGGAAAAGGCTCCAGAAGAAATATCCTCCGAACATGTTGGAATAGAAGATGGGGTCCATGCCCATCACCATGTCAAAGCCCACCGTGCTCCATCCCCAGGCGAACACCAGGGCATAGACCACCCCGAGGTTCACAAGCTTCTTCCGGATGCTCTCCAGCTCCTTTTCCGAAAGATCGCCAAACCGGCGGAACCAGCCCCGGCGCATCTCCGGCAGCACCCCGGCATCGGCCTTCAGCGAAAGATACAGCAGATAGAGCGCCAGAAGGGAAATCACCGTCACAATCCCCAGATTGCGAAGGGTGAAGAAAGGAAGGTTCAGCCACACCTCCGGATGGTGATGGTGGGCGTGGCCTCCTGCCCAGTAATAGAAATCCTTCACTTTGACGAAAATCAGCAGCCAGAGGAGATAGCCCACCGGGATCAGAGCCCCCAAGGCCTCCGCAGGCCGAACCACGTGACGACCCCATTTCGCATACACCACCCGGATGGCGGTGGCAAACAGCACCCCCCCGTGCCCCAGTCCCAGAAACAGAAAGGCGTTGGCCGCCAGAATGAACCACAGCCGTTCGTGCTCTAACATAAAGGCCACCGGAACGCTCAGGATCCCGACAGCCATGAGAACATAGGCCACCCAGAGCATCCGGTCCACAGCCTTTTCCGAAACGTGGAGAAAGGCCAGTTCTTTCGGGTTCACCTTCATGGTTTTCCTCCCCGCTGGACAAACCGGAGATACCGGATCACCGCCCAGCGTTCCTCCGGTGTGAGAGCATCGTAATAGGCGGGCATCAGAGCCTTTCCTCCCTGCCGGATCACCTCATAAAGATAGCCATCGGGACGCATCTTTGGATCCGTGAAAATCCCGGCCCGGAGATCGGGGGGCGTGAGGGCCGGGTTTTTCTGCGGAACCGTGCCCGGACGTTCAAAGTCACCGTGGCAGGGCTGGCATGCCCGGCGCCACAGCTGCCGACCTTTTTCCACCACGTCCTGCGTGGCGGGCAGGGGATTCCGGAGCACAGCGCCTCCCTCCTCATGGGTTCGCTTCGGTTCAAACACCACCCCCCGGGGAACGGCCCCTTCCGGTGGAGCCGGGTGGAGGGTCTCATAGGGCTTGATGGCGGGCTGGTCCACCATGTTTCCCCGCCACCAGGGAAGGCGGGCAGATGAGGGCCGGGGAACCACCGTCACAGGGTCCTCTGCCGCAAGCACACCCACCAGCAGGAAAAACCCGGTCAGAACGCTCAAACCCTT
>WFYF01000146.1 GCA_015490255.1 Caldifarciminota bacterium | reverse complement strand
CTGAAGGGGCGATCACCCTGATCAGAACTGTTTCAAAAAGCGGGATAAAGCGTCCCGGAAGGCTTCCGGATCCTCCACGGCCGAAAGATGCCCCACCCGCGGAAGCACCACCCGTTCGGCCCGGGGCATCCGCTGCACCATACCTTCCATCACCTCAGGTGGTGTGAGGGTGTCTTCCTCCCCGGCGAGGACCAGGACCGGTACCTCCACGGTGGGGAGCATGGGCACGGAATCCGGGCGGTTCTTCATCGCCTCCAGGGCCAGGATCAGGGCCTCATCCGGGGCCTCCGCCGCAAGGTCCTTCACCCGCACCACCACCTCCGGCCGAGTCTTCCGGGTGGTCTCCCCCACCAGGCGGGGGAGAAGTTCTTCCAGATAGCCCGCCCGGTCACCCTCCCGGATCCGGGCGATGGCTTTCTCCCGGGCCGCACGGGCTTCGGGGCTGTCCATCTCCGCCCGGGTGTCGGCCAGGACCATCCCCTGGACGCGATCCCAGAATGCGTCATACAGGCGAAAGGCCACATATCCTCCCATGGACAGGCCCACCACCACCGCCCGGTCCACCCCTTCCCGGTCCAGGATGTCCACCACACTCCGGGCGACATCCGCCAGATCATAGGGTTTCGGGGGCACCGGACTTTCGCCGAAGCCGGGGGCGTCCACCAGGATGGCCCGGACGCCGGAGAGTCCTCCCACCACCCCTTCCCACATCTTCCGGTTCAGGGGAAAGGCGTGGAGAAACACGACAGGCAGGCCCTCCCCACGCGTTTCATAGGCAAGGCGCAGCAGGCTCATTCCTCCACCTCCTGTTCCACCCGCAGGCCCAGTTCCTGAAGCTGGCGGGGATCCACTTCCGAAGGCGCCCCCTCAAACAGGGCCTGGGCGCTGGTGGTTTTGGGGAAGGCGATCACGTCCCGGATGGATTCGGCCCCCACGAGGAGGGCCACGATCCGGTCCACCCCCGGGGCGATCCCGCCGTGGGGCGGCGCACCGTATTCAAACACTCTCAGCAGAAAACCGAACCGGCGTTCCCGCTCCTCCGGCGAAAGGCCGATGAGGTCCATCACCGCCTCCTGAAGGCGCCGTTCATGGATCCGGATGGAACCGGACCCCACCTCCCAGCCGTTGATCACCAGGTCGTATTGCTTGCCCCGGATCCGGAGCAGATGGGTTTCCACCTCCTGGAGGACCTTCCGGTCCCCCGCCCGGAGGGCCTCCATCCGGGGCTCCAGCCACTCCCGGAGCCCATAAAACCGTTCCAGGTCCTCTTCCACGATCTGCGTAAACATGTGATGGGCGGGTTCCAGGCGTTTTTCCTCCTCGTTCCACTCCAGGATGGGGAAGTGGGTGACCCACAGCCCGAAGAACCCCTCCTTGAGACGTCCCCGTTCCAGGGCCACCCGGCGACGGATTTCCCCCAGGATCCGGTGGGGCAGCCAGCTGAAATCGGCCACCACGAAGAGGGTGCCCGTGCGGGGGACGTCTCCCAGCGCATCCCATACGCGCTCATCAAGCCACTTCGCCAGGGGGCCGGTTTTCCATTCCCCCTCTTCCGCCCGAGCCCAGAGCAGCCCGCCCGCACCGAAATCCCGGGCCATCCGGGTGAAGGCGTCCACCTCCTTCCGGGAAAAGGTTTCGGGGAGAAACACCCCGATGGCCCGGCCGCCTTCCGCGAGCACACCGTCCACCACCCGGAAGCCCCGGCCCCCCAGCACGGGGGAAAGGTCCACCAGTTCGGGATAGGAAATCCGGAGGTCCGGTTTGTCCGTCCCGAACCGGCGCATGCTTTCTTCAAAAGTCAGGCGGGGGAGGGGGATCTCCAGTTCGGCCCCCACGGCGCGGAAGGCGTGGTGCATCATCCGTTCGGTGAGGGACAGCACGTCCTCCATATCCACAAAACTCATCTCCAGGTCAATCTGGGTGAATTCAGGCTGGCGGTCGGCCCGGAGGTCTTCGTCCCGGAAACACCGGGCGATCTGGAAATACCGGTCAAACCCCGAAACCATCAGGATCTGCTTGTAGAGCTGGGGAGACTGGGGCAGGGCATAGAATTTGCCCCGGTGGAGGCGGGAGGGAACCAGGAAGTCCCGGGCACCCTCCGGCGTGCTCCGGGTCAGGATGGGGGTTTCAATCTCCAGAAAGCCTTCCCGGTCCAGAAAGTCCCGGACGGCTTTGATGAAGCGGTGGCGGGTTGCGAGGTACCGCTGCATCACCGGACGGCGGAGGTCCAGAAATCGCCAGCGGAGGCGGGTTTCCTCAAAGGCTTCCACATCGTCCCGGATGGCGAAGGGCAGGGGCCGGGTCCGGTTGAGGAGCCGGAGGTTCCGGGCCACCACCTCAATGGCGCCGGTGGGACCGGGGCGGATCTCCTTCTCCGGCCGCCGGCGAACCGTCCCTTCCACCTGGATCACGGATTCTTCCGGGATGCTCCGGGCGGCCTCCACCAGGGCGGGCTCCTCCACCACTACCTGGGTGGTGCCGTACCGGTCCCGCAGGACCAGAAACACGAAAGGGCCCATATCCCGCCGGTTGGCCACCCATCCGGCCAGGACAACCGGTTCGCCCTCGTTTTCCAGGGACAGTTCCCCACACGTGTGGGTCCGGTAATGGGTCCGCATGCCTTCCCCCTGGTTCGCCTCAGTCACCCGTGAATTCTCCAGCATCCGGGGCGTTCTGTCAGGGGGGGCGCCACAGGAGCTCGGTTTGTGCAGATTTTCGATGAGGCAAGGCGAGGGGTGGGCTTGTCAAAAAAGTCAATCCGGTAATCCAAAGAAGTCCGCGGGTACAGATATCTTTTGAGGCGGAGTCACCCCCACCCCTTCCCTCCCCCGTCAAGGGGGAGGGAGAACGCTCCTGCAGGGAGCTTTTATGCTGTAACGTTTGAGATTTTTTTGACAAGCCCTGGAATGCTTGGCAAAGTAAAAAAGATAGAGGTTTTTTATGCACAAGCGTGAGGGTGTGGGTTCTCTCTGCGGGTTTCCCAGCAAACACAGGGCTTCGGGAGCCCATGCCCACCTGCGTGGCGAGCTCGTGATGGATCCGGAACGGGGGGATTTTCCCATGTTCTGGATCAGCCTGCGGTCGCAAGTGAAACACATCAACTCCCCTTTCTGGAAGGAGGGCGAACCGTGGGAAGGCATCCCCTGATCACGCCCCCGGTGGACCGAATGCTTGCCGCCTTCCTGGAGGAGGATCTTGCGGGCGGGGATCCCACGACCGAGACGCTTTTCGGCCCGGATGCGCGCGGGAAGGCGGTGATCGTGGCCCAGAGTGACGGGATTCTCGCCGGTCTGCCCTTTGCCCTGCGGCTCTTTTCCCTGCTGTCGGAAGAAGTGAACGTGCACCCGAAAGCGGAGGATGGGGTGCGCCTGCATGACGGGATGGTGGTGGCGGAGGTGGAGGGGCCGGTGCGAGCCCTGCTCGGGGCGGAGCGCACGGCGATGAATCTCCTGATGCATCTTTCGGGGGTGGCCACCCTCACCCGGGCCTTTGTGGAGCGGGCCCGTCCTTATGGTGTGGCGATTCTGGACACGCGGAAAACCCTTCCGGGGTTGCGTGTTTTTGAGAAATACGCCACCCGGGTGGGCGGAGCGCGGAACCACCGGTATCATCTCGGTGCGGGGATCCTGCTCAAAGACAACCATCTGGCGCTGTTTGGAGGAAGCCTCCGGGAGGCGGTGGCCCGGTTGCGGGCGCAGGCACCGTCCACCCTGCGGATTGAGGTGGAGGTGGAGACCCTGCAGGATGCCCTGGAGGCAGCCGCAGCGGGGGCGGATATGCTGCTTCTGGACAACATGACGCCGGAAGAAGTGGCGCGGGTGGTGGAACACCTGAAGGGGAAGGTGCTGCTGGAGGCGTCGGGCGGGGTGACGCTGGAGACCGTGGAGACCTATGCCCGGACGGGTGTGGACTACATCTCGGTGGGGCGGATCACCCATTCGGCTCCGGCTCTGCCCTTCTCCATGGAAGCGGTGTGATGAAGCCGTCGGTGCGGGAACAACTTGCCGCCTATCTTCAGGGATCCGCCAGGGTCACGCCAAGGAGAATTCGTTCACAGACTGAAGATCCACAGCGGGGGAAATATCCGAAACGACACGTTTATGTTCTGTTGCAAAGTCTTGCCCGAAGGTTCTTCCGGGAGGGGCTTCTCCCCCGGGTGGTGGCCCTCGTCGGACTCCGGGGGGTGGGGAAAACCGTGTTGCTGTGGCAAACTCTGGAGTATATCTACAGGAACCACACCCGGAGGATCTGGGCCCTTGAGGGCGATATGCTTCAGGCCATCGGCGCAACGCTGCTGGATGTGATGGAAGTTCTGGAGACAGAGGTCGTGGGGAAGCCCCTGTGGGAGGTCCCGGATAGGATGGTGTTGATGGTGGATGAGGTTCATTTTGTGGAGCGGTGGGACCGGGATCTCAAGATCATCCATGATCGCTATCCGGGGTTGTTTGTTCTGGTGGGCGGCAGTTCGGCCCTGCATCTTGCTGTCACTCCGGATCTGGCTTCACGATGGACGCGAATCCCGGTTTTCCCTATGAAGTTCACAGAGTTCCTGATGCTGGACCGGTGGTGGCGGGGAAGATCCATACGCTACCCTCCGAAAAGTCTTGGAGAACGCTTGCGAAATCTGTTATTCTATGCGGAGGATTTTTCGGTGCTGTTTCAGGGAATACAAGAAACTGCAGAAGAAGTTGGGAGTTGGTTGGATCAAGTTCAGGCGGAAACGAAAGAATCTTTTATGGGATCTTATGAGACGATATATGACATATCACAATCTTCCACGATTCCTTGTGTTTCCTCTTCCGAGACTACGAGAGGCGGTGATGGATCTGATTTGGCGGGCGATTGCAGAAGATGTCAGTCGGTGGACAGGGGAAAAACCCCCGTGGTTGATGCAACTTCTTTTTATGCTGGCAGAGGGGGATGTGATTCACCTGGATGGACTTTCTCGCGAAATGGGAGGCGCAAGAGAGCGAATTGAGAAGGCATTGCAGGCGTTTGCCTTTGCAGAGATGATGGATGTTCTTCAGCCCTATGGGGGGCCTCGGCGAAAAAGAAACTATCGGAAGGTGATTTTTCTTTCGCCAACTTTCCGATGGGCTCTTCACACGCTGCTTTTCGGGGGTCAGCGAGAAGACCGTCTTGAGGCCGCGTTGATGGAGGATCTGGTGGGCATGATCCTCGTTCGTGCGACGGACAGGAGCCTGATCAGCTTTCTGGACGGAAAGGCGCAGATCAAGCCGGACTTTGTTCTGACGACAGGAGATCGTCCGGTGCTGATTGAAGTGGGCAGAGGAAGGAAATCCCCACAGCAGATCGTGGCGTATGCAGAAAATCAAAAGATTTCTTACCGGTATGGCCTTGTGATTTCGCCGACGTTTCGCAAACCTTCGTGGAACCGAAAGAACCGTATTCTCTTTCTGCCCTTTTCCTGGTTTTTGCTGGTCTGAGTGGGCATGGACGGGTGTGTGCGCGTGATGGATGTTCCTTATCTTGTGCCCCTTCGGGATGGGCGGCTGGTTCTGGAGCGTCTGCCGTTTTTCGTTTGCCGGGGGACGAATTTTCCGATAGGGCCGTTCCAGAGTGTGATGGCGGTGGCGGATTTGCAGGGGGCTGTGCTGCGTATGCAGGACGGAGGTGCGTTGATCACGGAGGCGCTATACGATCAGGAGGTTACGGTGGACGAGCTTTTCCCGATTGTTCAGGAGCTGGGAGTGGAGGTGATTCCGGCAGCGGCGGTGGTTCCGGAGGTGCTGGAACGTTTTTTCCAGGAGTTGGCCATATCCGAAGAGGGAAGGTTGTATCTTCTGGCCGGGGATCTGTGTGGGGAGCTTGAGCGAGGGGCGACCTGTGATGTGACGGATCACTGGAATGCTTTTGGGCAGGGTGCGGCACAGGTTCTGGGGGTTTTGGGGAACCATGATCTTGTGGAGGTGGGGCACCTTGCGGCGAATGTGCGTCTTCTGGATGGGGAGGTATGGTGGCGTGAGGGTCTGGGAGTGGGAGGAATTTCGGGGATTGTGGGGAGGAAGTCGCGGAATCCGTGGAACAGGGATCGGGAGGAATTTCGGAAAGTTCTGGGAAAGGTGCTGGCGGAGCGACCTCCGGTGCTTTTGCTTCATCCACCGCCTGCGTTGGATCGGGGATATGCCGGTGAGCCTGTGGTGTGGGAAATGCTCAGGGATCATCCTGTGCCGATTCATGTGATCTGCGGGCACAAAGATTGGCCCGAGCGGCGTGTTCGTCGGGGTCATGTGGAAATCTGGAATGTGGAAGGGGCAGTGGTGGTGTTTTTGGGGGATGATTAAGGTGCTGGTGGGATTTCTTGTGATGCTGCAGTTATGAAGAATAGAGTACTCTCTTTTGGGCTGCCAGAGTTTCGTGTGTCTACTAACTTACATTATACAGTGCAACAATTATTTCTTCAAGTCTTGTTGCACTTATTTTACTTTTCACGGGGGTGGCGGGTTTGTCAAAAAAACGATGGGGATCTTGGAAGTTCGTGGGGGTTTGAGTATCTTTCAGGGCATGAAAAGGGGGATGAGCAGAGCGAAGTTGATGGGACTTGGAT
>WFYF01000145.1 GCA_015490255.1 Caldifarciminota bacterium | reverse complement strand
TATCTGGGGAGCCTGCTCCTGGGTGGGGCTTATCTCGCCCTGGGGAGCTTTCTCTCCAGTCTGACCGCCAGCCAGCTCTCCGCCTTCCTTCTCACCATCACCGCCGCCTTTCTCACATTTCTGCTCGGGTACGGCGGGCTGGTGCAGAGTTTTCCCCCCGAAATCGGCAGGGTGATTTACGCCTTCTCCCTCCAGAGCCACTTTGACGCCCTCTCCCGTGGGGTTCTGGATCTCCGGGACCTGTTTTTCTTCGCGGCTTTTATCGGGTTTTTCCTGTATGCCAACTACTGGAGCCTGGAGCTTCGGCGATGAAAGGATTGAGGAAAGAGGCCTTTCTATCGGTGTTCCTTCTGCTGGTGGTGCTCCTGGAAGGGGGTGCCCTCCTGCGGCACTTCCCCCTTCGCCTGGACATCTCCCGCAACCGGCTTTCCACCCTGTCCCCCGCCACCGCGGAGGTGCTCCACTCCCTGAAGGGCACGGTGCGGGCGGTCCTGTATGTGAGCGACAACCTCCCGCCAGCTCTCCTTCCCCTGCGTCAGGCTGCCGAGGACATCCTGAAGGAATACGCCGCCCGGAGTGGAGGCCACTTCGTGTTTGAGGTGGTGGATCCCCTGAAAGACCCGGAGAAAGAACGCCAGGCCCGGCAGCACGGGGTGGGTCCCATCCAGTTCAACGTGATGGAGAAGGACGAGCTCAAGGTGGCCAACGGCTATCTGGGGCTGGCCCTCCTGTACGCCGATCAGAAATCCGCCATCCCCGCCCTCACGGAGGTGGAAAACCTGGAATATGAGATCACGAGCCGCATTCTCAAGATGAGTCAGGAGAAGGAAAAGGAAGTCGGTCTTCTGGTGGCGCAGGCAAGCTTCGGCCGGAGCGTGACGATGTTTGAGGAGTATCTCCGCCGGACCTACCGGGTGCGGCGGGTGTTCCCTCCGGCCATTCCGGAAAACCTGGATCTGTTGCTGGTGGTGGGCTGGCGCACCTTTGACGATTCCACCATGGCAAAGCTCCGGGACTTTGTGGCGAAGGGCAAGCCCCTGCTGGTGTTCACCGCCGCCACCAATCCGGTGGATCTGGAGCGTCTTTCGGCCGTACCCCTGCCAGATGCCGCTCTGGACAGCCTGAGGGCCCTCCTGGGGGTGGGTCTCACAAGCCGCCTGGTGAAGGACGTGGTCTCGGATCTGGCCACCTTCCAGCAGGGATTCCAGGTGTTTGCGGTGCGTTACCCTTACTGGATCGTGGTCCAGCGGGAGGGGCTGGCCCGGCACCCGGTCACCCGGGGCCTCCAGTCCGTGGTCCTGCCCTGGGCTTCCCCGGTGGACACCGCCGGAGTGGAGGGCGAAGTCACGGTGCTTCTTTCCTCCAGCCCCCGGTCCTGGCTGGCGTCTCCTCCCTATAACCTGATGCCCGGCACCCGGGAAGACACGCCGTCTTCCTTCGCCTCCTATCCTCTTGCGGTGATGGTCACCCGGAAGGACAGTGCCGGGGAACGTTTTGTTGCCCTGGTGGCGAGCACCAATCTCCTCCAGAACGAGTTTCTTTCCCGCTATCCGGAAAACCTGGTGTTTGCCGCCAATCTTGTGGACCATTTCGTGTTTGGCGACCTCCTGGCCGGCATCCGGGCCAAGTCCGCCACCTTCGTGCCCCTTCCGCCCCTTTCTGAACGGGTTCGCTTCTGGATCAAAATCCTGAACACCTTCGGCATGGCCCTGGTGGTGGCCCTGGCGGGAGGGGTGTTCCTGCGCCGTCGTAGCCGGGGAGGTGCAGCATGAAACGTCACAGCCGTGTGCTGTTTCCCGTTGCCGTGGTTCTGGGGTTGCTGCTTCTGGGGGTGGAATTCACCCTTCGTCAGCGCAATCGCGCCCTGGAAGAGCGGGTGGTCTGGTCCTTCTCTCCGGCGGAAGTGGACAGTCTGCGCTGGGGCAAAGGGGATTCGGTGAGCGTGGTGCTGGTCCGGCGGGACGGGACCTGGTGGGTCCGGGTGGACAGCACCCTCTATCCGGCCGACGCCAACCGGGTGAATACCCTGCTGGATGATCTCTCTGCCGTGAAAGGCGTCCGGTGGGCGAAGGGGGATCTCGCCCGGTATGAACTGGATTCCACCGGGCTTGTCGTGGAGGTTTTCGCCCGAACCCCTCTCCGGCTGGTGGTGGGCAAAACCGGTCCCACCTTTGAACAGTCCTTTGTCCGATTTGCCGACGGAGACGAGGTGTTTCTGGTGCGGGGGAACTGGAAACCCCGGTTTCTCCTGAACCCCACCGCCTGGCGCCGGCGGAAGCTCTTTGACGCGACGGCGGAAGAGGTCCGGGAGGTCCGGCTCGGAGACCGGCTCCACCTGGTCCGGGCGGACACCGGATTTGTGGTGAACGGCATGCCGGCGGACAGCCAGAAAACCACCCTGTGGCTCCGGCGGCTTCTGGGTCTTTCCAGCTTCAGCTATCTGGACACGCTGGGCCGGGATACCCTCGGGCTGGATGAGCCGGCGTATGTGGTGGAGGTGGTCACAGCCCGCGACACGGAGCGTCTGAAGGTTTCGGACCGCCCGGTGGGACCCAACCGGACCTATCTCCCGGCCGTGCGGGAGGGTGATCCCTCCATCTATGGAGTGAACCGCACCCACTTTGAGAGCAACCTGTGGATCCCGCCCGACAGCCTGGTGGCGCGGGATACCACCGGACAGGACACCGCCCGCCAGGCGGAGGAGGAGACCGAGCGTGAGTCCCACGGATCTTAAGGGCCATTATACCGCCGTGG
>WFYF01000144.1 GCA_015490255.1 Caldifarciminota bacterium | reverse complement strand
GTATTGCAGCACCTCGGCAAACCGCCCCTCGCGATAGAGGGTGCGCACGCTGTCCAGCGTGATCTGGGATGCCAGAAACCACAAAAAAATACCGAGCACACACCACCTCCCCGGGGGAGGGAATCTCCCTCCCCCGAAACGCCTGACTTTCAGCGAACTTTTTCGGAAACGCTCTTGCCCTGGAGGAAGAGCAGGAGATAATCCCGCCCGCCGGCTTTGGAATCCGTCCCGCTCATGTTGAATCCACCGAAGGGATGGACATCCACGAGCGCCCCCGTGCACTTCCGGTTGAAATACAGGTTCCCCACGTGGAACTCCCGGCGGGCGTGGGCGATGTGCTCCCGGTCCAGGGTATAGACCGAGCCGGTGAGCCCATACTGAGTGCCGTTGGCGATCTTCAGGGCTTCGTCAAAGTCCTTCGCCCGGATCACCGCCAGCACGGGGCCGAAGATCTCCTCCTGGGCAATCCGGGCATCCGGCGCGACGTCTTTGAAAATGGTGGGCTGGATATAGAAACCGGGAAGATCCTCCACCCTGGCGCCGCCGTGCACCAGGGTGCCCTCCTGCCTGCCGATGTCAATATAGGAGAGGATTTTGGCCTCCGCTGAAGCGTTGATCACCGGACCCATGAAGTGGTTCTCATCCGCAGGGCCGATGGAAATTTTCTTCACCTCCTCCACCAGAGCTTCCAGGAACCGGTCGTGGATGGAATCCAGCAGGATCAGGCGGGAAGCGGCGGAGCACTTCTGTCCCTGATAGCCATAGGCAGACGCCGCCACCGCCTTTACGGCCTCCTCAAACAGCCGGTCGTTCAGCCGGTCATCCACGATGATGGCGTCCTTCCCGCCCATCTCCGCAATCACCCGCTTGAGCCAGATCTGACCGGGCTGGACCTTGGCGGCCTCTTCGTAGATCCGGATCCCCACGTCCCGGGAGCCGGTGAAGGCCACGAAGCGTGTGCGGGGGTGTTTCACCAGGGCTTCACCCACCACCGAGCCGGACCCGGGTAGATAGTTCAGCACGCCGGGTGGCAGGCCCGCTTCCTCCAGAATCTCCACCAGCACAAACCCGATGGCTGCGGAGTCGCTTGCGGGCTTGAGCACCACGGTGTTGCCCGCTGCGATGGCTCCCACACTCATGCCTGTGAGGATGGCCAGCGGGAAGTTCCAGGGGGGGATGACCGCCCCCGCACCCAGGGGGATATAGAAGTATTCGTTGATCTCTCCCGGGAAGGGGGTGAGGGGCTGGGGCTCTGCATAGCGAACCGCTTCCCGGGCATAAAACTCCAGATAGTCAATGGTTTCGGCCACATCCGCATCGGCTTCTGCCCAGTTTTTCCCCACCTCATACACCATCAGTGCCGTCACCTCCGCCTTTCTCCGGCGGAGGATATGGGCGGCCCGGATCAGAAGGGAAGCCCGCTCCAGCGCAGGTAGCCGTCCCCAGGTTTCAAAGGCTTTCCAGGCCGCATCCAGCGCTCGGTCCACCAGCTCCGCATCCGCGGCGTGGACCTGCGCCACCACCTCGTCCTTCCGGGAAGGGTTGATGGAGGTGAAGGTTTTCCCGGTGTGGATCCGCTCTCCGTTGATCACCACAGGGATTTCCAGAGGGAACCGCCCGCGGACCTCCCGGAGAGCCTCCTCCATGGCCTTCCGGTTCCCGGGATCGGCAAAGTTGGTGAAGGGTTCGTTGCGGAAAGGTTCAAACATCTCAAGCCTCCTGTTGGGTTACCCTGAACAGCTTTTCTTCCAGTTCTGCCAGCGCCCGCTGAAATCCTTCCCTGTCGGTAATCTTTCCTCCCAGAACCACCACAGAAGAGCCGTAGGCCATAAAAGACGTCATGTGGAGGTGAAAACGCTCCACCATGCGGGTGAGAAAATCCAGGGGCAGACGGTCTTTGTCGGTGGCCATCCCCACGAGGAGGGTCTCGTCCACCTCCCGCTGGAGCATCACAGGTGCGTCTTTCTGGAAATGCTCCCGGAGCACATCTTCCGCAAACAGAATTTCTTCCACAATCAGAACCGGGGAAAGAGACAGGCGCTGAAAGGCGTTCATGGCGTAATAGAATCTCCGGGCAAACTGGGGATTGACCTCCCGGTCTTCCAGGAGACGGAGCACCTCATCCAGCTTCCGGGTGTCCATCTGCCGCATCCCGCTGTCAAAATCCCGGACCTCGTCCACCAGCTCCTGGAGGGCTTCCCGAACCCGCACGTGGAGGGTTTCCTGGTCATCTGCCCCCCCCGAGACCAGGAGGTCCACCAGGATATACACCACGGGAACCGTTTCCTCATCCTTCCGAACGGGCATGGTTCGGGGAGGGTGATAGCCGGTGACGTGCACCCCCGGGATCCGGTTCAGCCGGTCCACCAGAGCGGTGAGAAGGGGGGTGCTCTGCCGGCGGAACACGTCTTCGGGCATGGAGACCACCAGGATGGACCGCAGGGCGTCTTCTTCCGCAAGCTGAGGGAGCAGGAGCATCTGGGGGACCCGGGTGGTGGCCGCTTCCTCCACCAGGCGGGGGACCACCAGACGCCCGATGAGTTCCGCTCCCGGCGGGGCGCTCCACCGTCTGCGTCCGGTCCGGAGACGGGAAAGGAGATGGCGGGTCAGGGCGGGGTGGACCGATTTCGGATAGGGACGGTTCTGGGCGTCCGTGATCTCCAGGCGGATCACGGCAATGCCATCAGGGGTGACAAATTCCTTGTCGTATTTCCTCCGGAACCCGGGGTCATATTCCCGCAGGGCATCCATCACCACGTCCAGGGAGATCTCGCTGTCCAGCCCCACCACCGTGATCCCGGTGAGGTGCTCTCCCTCGGGGCCTTTGCAGGTGGTGAAATTCTGGATGTCCACAAAGAGCCCACGGCCCTCCCGTCGCAGGGCCTGCTGGAACCGCCAGTTGGTCCACACGATGTGGGCCAGGGTCTCCGGGGAGCGTTCCGTCAAATAGGCTTCCGAACGGGCATGCACGAAATAGGCGATCTCCCGGGAGTGAATCAGGGCGTTGCGCTCCTCTTCCGGAAGCATCTTCCCGAGGGCCCGAACGATTTCCTGATAAACCCGGAGTTTCCGGGTGCCCACGAGCAGCAGCTCCCGGAGCTGCTCCCCGCTCCGGATCACGGTGGGGAGCTCTTCCTGCAGGGTGGGAAGAAGAGCGGTTGCTTCCTCGCCGGGCAGGGGAGCCTCAATATAGATGCCGCTCAGCGTGAGATCCTGCTCCTGACGGAGAACGGTGGCCACAATGAGCGACAGGTTGATGCCCAGGATGTGAAGATAGGTGGTCACAATGTCCAGAAGCCCCGGCCAGTCCCGGGACACCACGGAGATGGCCAGCCGGGGAGGAGCCCCGTCCACGCCCACGTGCACGTGGGGATACCCCTGGGTTTTCCACGTGGCCTCAAGAAGATCCCGAAGGACCGGACGGC
>WFYF01000143.1 GCA_015490255.1 Caldifarciminota bacterium | reverse complement strand
GGGGTGTATGTCACGCTGCGGGGTGTGCTCGTGGAAGACACTCTGGGCTGGACCTTCCTGCCCTCGCTGGACAGCGGGGTGGGGGTCCAGGAAGGGCGAACGCCGCGGGTGGTTCCCGCCCGGCGCCCCTTCTTTGACCTTCTGGGACGAAAGGCACCCCACGCGCGCCGCCTGAAAATCCTGCTCAGAAAAGGGGAAAAGGTGCTGATCCGGTGAACTCATGAAAGGAACGATTCAGGCGTGGCTGGAGCGTCTGGCGGGTTTCGTTGTCGCCCTCGGCGTGCTGGGTCTCTTCTCCTTTCTCCTCCTGGACCGCTGCATCATGCCGACCTATACCCGCCACGGTCAGGAGGTGTTCCTTCCCGATGTGGTGGGCCTTCCGGTGGAGGAAGCCCTGGACACCCTTCGTCTGCGGGGCATTCCCCTGGAAGAGGTGGACACCATCCCCTCCACCCAGCCTCGGGGCATCGTGGTCCGCCAGGAGCCCCACGGCGGGATGCGCATCAAAAAGGGCCGGGGGGTTCGGCTGGTGGTGAGCGGCGGAGAAACCTATTGATCTTTCCCAGGCTGAAAGGCGGTGTGCAGGAGGAAGAGAAACATCAGAATGGCGTTGAGATAGTGGAGGCTGACCACCACGAGGTTCACCCGGGACAGCACCGTCCAGGCCCCGAGGGCAATCTGCAGCACCACCACCCCGGCAAAAATCCGGGCCCACTTTCTCCGGAAAAACACCAGCGTCAGAACGCCCAGAAGATACCCCAGAAACCGGTGGGTGAGATGGACCCCTGCGGCGTGGTTCATCACCGGTGGAAACCAGGCCCCGCCCACACACGTGGGAAACTCCGGGCAGGTTAACGCCGCCCCGCTGTGCCGCACCACCCCACCGACGAAGACCTGAAGAAGCAGCAGAACCAGCACCACCAGCGCAGCCCGATCCACAAGAACCAGGCGGTTCGCCCCACGGACATGCACCCACACCGCAAGGAAAAACAGCCCGAGGATGGCAAAAGCCGTCACCAGATGGATGGACGTCAGGAGCACCGGAAGTTCCAGGAAAACCACCACCCCGCCCAGCGGGATCTGCACCAGAAGCAACCCCAGGACGCCGAGGAGGAGTTTTCGGGACAGGGGTGGTCCCTCCCGATAGAGCCTCCAGGCGGAAAACAGAATCAGAACCGTGGTGATGAGGCCCAGCACACGGTGAGAGAACTCCACCCACGCATCCCACCGCGGCGGGGGAATGAGCTGACCATAACACAGGGGCCAGTCCGGACAGCCCAGCCCTGCCCCCATCACACTCACCAGATTCCCCATCACCATCAAAGCGATCACAGCCCCCAGCGTAATCCACAGAATCGCGGCCCGTTTCATTCCAGCACCTCCAGGGTTCCCGCATTTTCCGAAACCACAATTTCAGGGTCGGGGACAGGAGACCAGAGGTGGGCGATGCCTTCGCGACCCGTGAGGGTCCAGAGAGGAGTTCCTGCAATGCGCACGGTCACCCCGGAAATCCCTTTCCCTTCCCGGTGAACCCGCACCACCCGCCTCCAGGGCTCCGGCCCACCGAAAAGGTGAACAAGGGCTGCAAACAGGGCGTGGAGAAAGGGAAGGGGA
Source organism: Caldifarciminota bacterium (assembly GCA_015490255.1). GTDB lineage: Bacteria > Hydrothermota > Hydrothermia > S141-80 > S141-80 > S141-80. Next base: position 2,461 of record WFYF01000143.1, on the reverse strand, counting down.
TAGTCCGGGCGCTGGACGACCGCACGGGGCCCACCATACTGGATCAGGCGATAGAAGGACACCGGAAGAACGCGGTGTCCCCACCCCATCCGGTGGAGGGTGTGGGCGAGTTTTCGGGCAGGTTCCTCGGAACGTTCTGCCGGCACCCCCGGGAAAAACCCCACCCTGGCTTCACCGGATTCCTCCAGAAGAATAAGAGAAAACGAAGGTTCTTCCGCATTCTGGAAAAACACCCGATCCACGTCGGAAGTTCCTTCCCCGGGCACAATCACCTCCGCGCCGAAGAAATCCAGCCATCCCCGCAGCACGTCCACCACCCGCCGGGGCCCTTCCAGCCAGATCTTCCGGTGGAGCACCCCCGAAAGGAGCGGCTCCAGCAGCACCTCTCCGCCCTGAACCGCCTCCTTCTCGCGGGGGGCGTATCCCCGTGCCCGGAACACCAGTCCTCCCTTCCCCGGGACAAAAAACCACCCTCCGGGGAGACTCCGGAACACCCCGCTCCGGGTGTGGATGACCACCCCTTCCACGGGTTCCCGGGTCCGCGCATCCAGGACCCGGCCATACTGATAGGTCCGCCGCTCCTGATAGGTGAGCTGTCCCATTCCGCTGAACCCCGGAAGGTCCACCTCAAGCACTCCGCTTCCCCGGGGAAGGTCCACCACCGCGTGGATCTCACCCCCGGCACGGGTATGCTCATCCCGTTCCAGGATCCTTCCTTCAGAAATGCGCAATCCCACCCGGAGTCCTTCGGCAGCCGGCTGACCGAAACCGTCCATAACCCGGATGCGGACATAGGCAGGGACTTTGAAGGAAAGGGGATAGGCATGGATCACAAAACTCTGCACAGGCTGCTCCACGGATACCGTGGCGCGAAAGGGAAGGGAAGGCACGCCGGCGGGGGTATGGAACCGGGCTTCCAGCGACCATCGCCCACCGGGGAAGTCCCTGGGAATCCGCACCCGGGCCACACCTTTATGCATCTCCACGAGAGGCAGACGCTCTGTCCCCATTCGCACCTCAACGGTGGAGGCTTCCACCGGCCCCTCAAGATGAAGATGGAGAAGATCGCGCTCCCGCTCCATGCGGGAAATCCGGGGAACGGTGCCTCCCGTCCGCTCCAGAAAGGCCTCCACTCCCCGGGCCAGAAGCTCCGCCTCCAGTTCCGGCCCTTCTTCAAGAAGGAAGGCTTCTCCCTCCTCATGAAAGAGATAGCAGGCTTCGGTGAGGAGGCTCACCCGTTCCGGAACCAGCACCCGATAGGTGGCCGGCAGCGGTTCGGGCTCCGGAGGAAAGGGCCAGCGGCGGTCCCGGAAACTCCGGATCACCTCCCGGGCCAGCTCCCAGGAAGGATGGGGACGGGCCAGCGGGATATAGAATTCTCCGCGGTTCGTCCGGGGCGGGCCCTGGGCGGTGGCATTGTGGTGGATGGAGATCCACAGATCTCCCTCCACCGCCACACGTTCCTCCAGGCTTCGTCCCTCATCCCCCTCCCGGGTGAGCACCACGGAAAGTCCCAGAGACCGGAGCCGCTGGGCCAGCACCCGTGCCACCCGGAGATTCACATCCTTCTCCAGCGTTCCCCGGGGGCCCCGGGTGCCGTGCTCCTCTCCCCCGTGGCCCGGATCCAGGACCACCCGCACCGGCAACCTCCTCCTCAGATCTTGATTTCCACCGTATGACGATCGCGCACCTTCTCCACGAACGCATCCACTTCCGCCTGGAGCTTCCGTCCAAAAAGGATCTGCTGCAGCTGGTTCTGAACCTGCTCAAAGGGAGGAACTTCCCCGCCCCGCTTCTCCTTCACCATGAAGACCCAGAAAGCCCCCTCATAAAACACGGGATCACTCACTTCACCGGGTTTGAGTTTTTCCACCACCGTGGCCACCTCCGGCGGCAGCAGATCCAGCCGCTTCCATCCCGCATCCCCGCCCAGATCCCGGGTGGCGTGATCGTCGGAATATTTAAGGGCGAGTTTGGCAAAACTCTCCCCCTTCCGGATCCGCTCCACAATTTCCTGGGCGAGCTTTTTGGCCCGGAGGGTGTCCTGCACGGTCTGCTCCGCCCGGAACATGATATAGCGGAGCACCACAGATTCTCCGGTCAGGGTGTCCACCCTGAAAAGCGCATAGCCCAGAGGCAGTCGCTGGGGTGGAAGAACCGTGCCCGGACGGGCCTTCAGGATCTTGTCCGCCAGGGTGTCGGGCAGGAGTTCATACAGCCCGGGCCGGGGGATTTCCCCCACCAGGCCTCCCTTCTCGGCGGAGGGACGATCATCGGAATACTGCCGGGCGGCTTCCTCAAAAGAAATGGCCCCTTTCACGATCTGATCGTACACTTTCCGGGCCTTCCGGGCCGTGACCGCAAGGGCGTCGTCCGAGGGTTTCACCAGCACCACGATCTGATAGAGCCGGACTTCCTCCGGCTGGCGCAGGGTGTCTTTCACCTGCTCGTAAAAGGCCTT
>WFYF01000142.1 GCA_015490255.1 Caldifarciminota bacterium | reverse complement strand
GACCGAAGAAGGTCTGCTGGAAACCCCCCGGGTGGTTCTGGCCACCGGAGCCTGGACGGGTCTCTTTCTGGAATGGGTGGGATTGCGTCTTCCCATCGCCACCTATAAAACCCAGGCCGGGGTGGTGGTGTTCCCCCTCCCTCTGGAAGCCCCCATGCTCCACGATCTGGACACGGGAATTTATGCCCGGCCGGAAAACCCCACCCACTGGATCGTGGGAGATGGGACGGAATTTGAAGCCCCGGATACGCTGGAGGAGCGTCCGGCCAACACGGCGTTCATTGAACAGGTGGCCACGGTGCTTCCGGACCGGGTGCAGGTGGCGGATCAGGCCGGATTTGTCCGGGGATGGACCGGCCCCTGCGTGGCCACGCCGGATCGCCGGCCTCTGGCGGGGCCCCTGCCGGGTGTAGAGGGGTTGTGGGTGATTGTGGGCATGAACGGCCTGGGGTTCATGCGAGCGCCTGCTGTGGGGCAGCTTGTGGCCGCAATGATGACCGGCATGGAGCCCCGTCTGGACCCGGCTCCCCTTGCACCGGATCGTTTTCCCCCGGATCATCCCTTCCATCCCCGGGAAGGGTTTCTGCCGGAGGCGCTGCTGTGAGCCGCGTGGTGGTGGGACTTTCGGGAGGTGTGGACAGTTCGGTGGCCGCCCTTCTCCTGATGGAGCAGGGATACGAGGTGATCGGGGTAACCTTCTGGCTTTATGACGATCGGGGGAGTTTCCGCAAGACCTGCTGCGGTGTGGAAGCCCTTCATGCAGCCCGCAAACTCAGCCAGAAGCTGGGCATCCCCCACTATGTTGTGGATCTCCGGAAGCGGTTTGATCGGCACATCATTCGGCCTTTTGTGACAGGCTATGGCCGGGGCGAAACCCCCAACGCCTGCCTGTTCTGCAACCGGTTTTTCAAGTTCGGGGAGCTTGCGGCTTTTGCCCGGGAGGTGGGCGCCGACTATCTGGCCACCGGCCACTTTGCCCGGACCGTGGAGGGGGCCCTCCACGAGGCCCGGGACGTCCGGAAGGATCAGTCCTATTTTCTTGCCCTGCTTCCGGAGAAGATGCTCCGGAAAGTTCTCTTTCCGCTGGGGGAGATGACCAAGGAAGAAGTCCGGGAGATGGCTCGCAAACACCGGCTCCCCACCGCTTCCCGGGTGGAATCTCAGGAGATCTGCTTCGCCGAAGGAGACCTCCGGAAGTTCCTCGCCCGGCGGCTCCCTCTGCGCCCGGGTCCGGTGGTGGATGTGGAGGGCCGTGTGGTGGGGACCCACCCCGGAGCGGCTCTGTTCACCGTGGGGCAGCGGCGGGGCCTGGGGGTGGCGCTGGGATACCGGGCCTATGTTGTGGCGGTGGATGTGGAGCAAAACGTTGTGGTGGTCGGTCCCCGCGAGGCTGTGGAAGTGGAGGAAATTCAGGTGCGGCCCCTTTCCGGTCGCCTTTCTGAGGGCACCTATCGCATCAAGGTGCGTTCCACCCACCGGGGAGTTGCGGGGAACCTCGTGGATGAGGGGGGAATCTGGCGGATACGTTTCAGGGATCGGGTGTGGCCTCCCGCACCGGGACAGATGGCCGTGATCTATGAGGGAACCCGGGTTGCGGGAGCCGGTGTGGTTGTGAACCTCTTGAGGGAAGGAGGAGAGCCATGGAGCAAGCTGTCTACAGCACAAGGATCCTCGCGGGCCATCGCATCTACTTCCTTGACGTGAAGCAGAACCGCCGGGGGGAGTATTATCTCGTGATATCAGAAAAGCGCCGCACGGCGGACGGGGAAACGGTGAAACACCGGATCATGATTTTCCAGGAAGACGTGGACAAGTTCCGCAAGGCCCTCGGCGAGGTCTTCGCCCTGATGCAGGGAGATACCCCCCTCCTCCAGGCGGCAGGTCAGGAGAACGGTTCCTCCACGGAATGATGCCTCAGGGGGGCGGCCCATGCCGCCCCCTCCGGTATCCCCGGAAAAACGCCCGCCGGTAAGCTGCGGCAAACAGCCATCCCACCCACGGCGTCCAGGCCGGGGAGAGGTGTTCCGCCCTCCGGGCGAGCGGGAAAAGCAACCGGCCCAGGCCTTCAAACACCAGCCATCCCGCAAAAATCCCTCCCGGGACACGCTCCGGAAAGGTGCGCACGCCAGGGTGTTTGTGCACCAGCCGTCTGCGCGACCATCCCACAAAGGAGGCCCGGCGGAGATAGGCCTCCAGGGTGGGGGCGCTCCGGTGGAGCACCCGGAGGTCTTCCCGATAGAGAATGGAGATCCCCGCAGCCTCCAGACGAAGCCCCAGATCCCAGTCCTCATACGCCGGATAGGGAAACGTTTCGTCAAAGGGGAAGGTCAGTGCGATTTCCCGGGGGAGGGCGAAGCACGCGGTGGCGACGAACCGACCGGGGACAGAACGGTTGTGTTCCAGCCGGAAAAAGGCAAACTGCGGTCCGCCGTGGTCCAGCCACCATCGGAAGGCGTTGAGAGGGATTTCCGGAGCCCAGTCCACCCTTCCCAGCACCCCTGTCCTGTCCGGCAGGGTGCGGAGGATCCCGTGCATCCGGGTCAGAAAGGCCGGGTCGGCAGGCACCACATCGTCGTCAAGAAAAAGGATCCACCGCCCTTCCGCAGCCTTCACACCCACGTTCCGGGCGTGGGCAGGCCCTCTGCCTCCTCCCGTCAGGTGCTTGAGGGGGAAGGGAACGGCGGGAAGGGCATAGGTTGCATCCGGCTCGTCCTCCACCACGACGACCTCAAACCCCGGAGGATCCTGCTGCTCTGCCAGCGCAAGGAGCAGGTCAGCAAGCAAGACCTCCCGTCTCCGGGAGGGGATCACGATGCTGATGTCCAAGTCCGGCACCTGTCAGGTTTGTTGCGGTACTGGATATACAGCCTGACGGCCGGACGGTGAAGGCCGGAGGGCCAGACGAAGGCCATCCGCAAAGTGTCCCAGAAAGGCGAGGCGGAAGAGAGGAGCGTAGAGAAGACCCAGCAGGCGGGGGTGGGTGGCACATCGCCGGGCGAGGGCGTCCAGATGCCGGAGGCCGCGGAGGACGTGACGCCACCGGGTGATCAGCCCCTCCACCCGTCTCCGCCGGCGGGGATTGCGCGTCAGGAAATAGGGGCGCATGCGTCCCATGGCCCGGGCCTGGAGGACGATGTCATCCCAGGTGAGATCCTTCCGGTGATCCGCCCGCGCCCGCGCCCAGAAAAGAATCCGGGGTTCCGGGAGGTGGAGGCCGAAGTCGGAATCCTCATAGGCCAGCCAGGTGTATCCCGGGTCAAACCGGGCCGAAAGGAGATACGAGAGCTTGCCGGAGATGTGGGCGGCGTAAAAGGCGTAAGGAGGGACTTTCTGGCCATCTTTCCACCGCCTATAGTCAAAGTGGACGTGGCCCCATTCCACCCACCATCCCAGCGCGGTGCGGCGTACTTTCTCCGGCCAGATCACCTCCCCGAGGAGAAGGACGTTCTCCTCGGGGTGGCGTTCGTGTCCCTCCCGGTGAAGGCGGATCACATCCGGTGCCGGCACCACGTCGTCATCCAGAAAGAGGATGATCTCACCGGTGGCTTCTTCCATCCCGCGGTTGCGTTTGGCCGCCGGAGAGGGGTGATCCACCTGGAAAAACCGGGCAAAGGCATACCGGGAAGCCCAGGGAGGAGGAGGTTGATCCACTCCGACCAGCACCTCAAAAGGTTCGGCATCCTGCTGAACCGCAAGGGCCTCCAGCACCTCCCGCAGCACAGGATACCGCGGTGCATAGGCCGGAATCACCACCGAAACTTTCGCCCTCCACCCCACCGTCTCACCTCCGTATACCATAAAGATACAGCCCCGGGGAGAGAATTTCACCCCGGGACTGTGCACCGGGCAGGGGTTTCCTTCAGGGACCTGCGACAGGTGCGTGGAGTTGAGGAGGACGTTTCTGAGGAGCGCCCGGAGTTCTGACGAAAACCGGGTTTGAATTTTCCGCTCCCCTGTCCCACACCGGACGGGGTGTTATTTATTCACGGTAAGCCTGGATCCACATCATGGGCTCCTGGGTGGGATCCGGCCGCATCCACCCGACAAAAACCATGCTGCCTGCCGGTCCGGCCGCCACGCCCTGAAGACGGTCTTCGGAGGCTGTTCCGGCAAGGACCTCGCCGATTTTGCTCCCCGAACCGGGATCCACCGCCACCACCCAGACGTCATCCCGTCCATAGGGCCCTCCCCAGGTCATACCACCGACAACATAATACCTTTCCCCGATGGCCAGGCCGGTGGCATAGTCGTGCGCCGAACCGGGAGAATCAATGGACACGTTCCAGATCTCGTTCCCGGAGGGGTCAAGTTTCACCACCCACAGGTCACCGTTGCCGGGTGTCACCGCATAGGAAAGGGACATCCCGACAAAAACGATGTTGCCTTCTCCGTCCACGGCGATCTCGTCAATCTCGTCATCCGAGGCGCCGCCAATCACCCGGGTCCAGAGGGTGTCCCCGGCGGCAGCGCTGACCTTGAGTACCCATGCGTTGCGGGTGGAGGTGGATTGAAAGCCTCCCACGACCACGTTTCCGTCCGTGAGAACGGCCACATCCGCACCGCTTTCGGCAAGCAGAGGATCGCCATAAACCCTCTGCCAGAGGATGCTTCCGTCGCTCCCCGAAAGCCGGGCCACGAGCAGACCTCCGTTGGGCCCCTGGCCGAAGGAGTTGGTCTCCCCGGTGATCACCACGTCACCGTCGGGAAGGAAGGCGATCCCTGTCACCCGGTCTCCATAGCCGCCCTCTCCCAGGGTCTGTCCCCAGATGGGGTTCCCCTGGGAATCCAGCTTCATCACCCACATGTCCCCTTCCGCGTCAAATTCGGAGGTCTG
>WFYF01000141.1 GCA_015490255.1 Caldifarciminota bacterium | reverse complement strand
GGGGTTGCCGGCCGCATCCAGCACCAGCGAAGTATACAGCCCCACATCCCCCGTGGCGTCCACCGTCTCAATGGTCCAGGTTCCTCCGGATTTGTGCGCGTATTTCAGGTTCCCGTTGGTGACGTCATAGTAGCTGATGTGGGGGTTACCGGCCGCATCCAGGGCAAGGGAGGTGTACCGCCCCACATCGCCGGTTGTATCTACGGTTTCTGGGTACCAGACTTTTCCGATTCTGCGCACGTATTTCAGGTCCCCCCGGGCGAAAGCGTAGTGGCTGATGTGGGAATTGCCGGCCGCATCCAGGGCAAGGGAGGTGTACCACCCTGCATCTCCTGACGTGGACACCTGTATAACGGTCCAGTCCGACGAAGGTGAGGATTTATACGCGTACTTCAGGTTCCAGGTGGTGAAGTCAAAGTAGCTGATGTGGGGGTTGCCGGCCGCATCCAGCGCAAGGGAAGTGTACATGCCCACATCGTTGGTTGAATCCACGGTCTCTGTGTACCAGGATTCTCCGGACTTGTACGCGTATTTCAGAAAACCGTAGGTGCTGTCGTAGTAGCTGATGTGGGGATTGCCGTAAATGTCTATCGCAATAGAGGTGAACGGGCCCACGTCTGCCGTGGTGTCCACGGTCTCATGCATCCAGTAGCCGGCCGAGAGAAACACCGGCAGCAGGAGCGCCGCCATCCACATCCCTCTCCGCCAGACGCCGGTCATGGACTTTACCCCATGAGACCACGCCCTGTGCAGCCGTTCCCGACCACCCGGGACGAGAGACGCATGAGCCATGTCACACCTCCTGGTTTCTGGAGGGGAAGGGGGAGAGAGACCCGAGACCGCCCGGACGGTGCTTCCTGGGCCGAAAGGGATCCGCGGATTTCCCCCCGCCTCACCCCTGTTCCCGGTTTCAATCGTGCGGTATTGTATGGGACCCTCCGGGGGACTTCAAGGAGGGGCAAGCCTTCCCTTTCCGGGCCAGCTTCTCAACCGCCAGGAGGAACTCCTTTTCTCCATACAGACAGGACATCTTCCGTTCTTCGGGCCTTATTCGGGGGAAGGGGATGGTCCCAGGGCGGGATGTCAGCATGAAACGACCGCTTTATTGTGTTATGTTAGAACTTGACAGGGCCCGGGACAGGCTGTACCTTTAAACTGTGACGTGCGAGGGTGTGTCGTGATCGGCTTCTGGGTGATGCTGGTGGCGCAGGGGGCAGGATGGACTGCGGAAGTCTCTCCGTGTGACACGCTGTGGACGCCCCTTGCGGCGGACTCTCTGATTGCTCCCATTGTGAGCCGGGTGGACACAGACAGCGTGCGGGGCGTGATCGCCCGCCTTCAGGCCTTCGGCACCCGGTATTATACCACCGACTCTCTCCAGGCCGCCCGTGCCTGGATCTTCCAGGAGTTCTCCCGGCGGGGGGCCGACACGGTGTTTGAGCAAACTTTCACATACGGCGGTTATCCCCAGGCCAACATCATCGCCCGCAAAACCGGACGATGCCCCGACAGCCTCCGGATCGTGATCGGGGCCCATTATGACGCCACGGCCTCCGGCAATCCCCAGCAAAACGCTCCCGGTGCGGACGACAACGCCTCCGGCATGGGCCTGCTCCTGGAGGTCTTCCGGGTGCTTCAGGACGTCCCCCTGAAACGGACGGTGGAATTTGTGGCCTTTGCGGCAGAGGAACCCGGCCTCATCGGATCAGGGGTCTATGCCCAGCAGGCGGCCGCTTCCGGCGACACGTTTCTGTTCTATCTCAACGCCGACATGATCGGGGGGGATGCGGATTATGTGAACGACACCGTGGTCGTTGAAGTGGATCAGGGCAACCAGCAGGTCGGCAACGACGCGCCATCCCAGGCCTTTGGAGACAGCCTGGCCCGGGCCTATGCCCTCTATACCCCGCTGGGGGTGTCCTTCGGACCGATCTACGGCTCGGATTACATGCCCCTGGAGGCCGAGGGATACGTTACCTTCGGGGTGTTTGAATATCACTGGAATTCTACCTATCACTCACCAGACGACGTGATTGACAGCATGGATGTGGGCTATACCACGGAGATCGCCCGGGGCGTGGCGGCGCTGGTGGTGGCCCTGGCGGGTCTGGACACCACGACCACGGAGGTGGCCGAGGATCCGGGGGGCCCGCACCTGCGCTATGCACCTGTAGCGCGCCGGCTGGTGCTTTCCCGACCCGCAAGCATCCGGCTGCTGGACCCTCTTGGACGGGTTCGCCTGGTCCGTTCGGGCGTTCGCCGGCTGGACCTTCCCCGCAACCTGAGGCCCGGGATCTATGTGGTGGAAATGGCGAACGGGCTCCAGCGGCGGCGCGTTCGGATATGGGTGCCGTGACTCCGGGACGTGTTGCATGGTTTTTGCGGGTGCAAGACGATCCGGCAGTTCGCTGGAATTTTTTCGGGCAGCCTCCGCGATATCCCGGATGAATCCTGAAACAATGCGAAGTGCTGTGTGTTCTGCTGTCGTTCTTCTTTTCCGGCCAGGGGAGGGAAGGACAACGGCGGGTATGGAGGTTTTAACACGGGTTCTGTGGTTCAAAACGGCTTCTTACGTTTTTCCGGAGAGGAGATTTCCCTCAACCGGAAGGGTCGGCATAACCGATGGGAGAGATTGTGAAACCGAGGCCATTTCAAAAAGGAGGAGGTCGCATGCGGTACGTGTGGGCGGTGCTCCTGGCCGTTCCCCTGTGGGCGGCCAAGCCATGGGGGGGAAACGACCCCTACCGGGAACTCCGGAACCGGACCCATCCCTTCGTGGGTCCGGTGGTGTATGAAAAGGGGCGGACGGTGCGTGCGCCCGGTCGGGTGCTCACCCTCCGGGAACCCTCGCGGAAGTCCTATCCCGGTGATCTCGTTCAGGCGGCCCGAACCTTCCTGAAAGAAGGGGGCAGGCCCCTGGGCATCACACCGGAAGAAGCAAACCGGCTCCAGGCGGTCCGCACCCTGGCCCACCGCAACACGGAGATCGTGCGCTTCCGTCAGACGATGCGGGGCGTTCCCGTGTTCGGCAGCGAGGTGGTGGTGATGCGGGATGGGCGGAGCAAACGGATCCGCTGGGTCCACAGCCGGTTTTTCCCCAATCTGGATGTGGACGTGACGCCGAAGGTTTCCGCCCGGGAAGCCTATGCCATTGCCCGCCGGCAGCTTCCCTTCCAGCAGATCCAGAAGCGTCTGGATCCGGAGCTGGTGGTCTATCCCGAGGGTCGGGGGCGCCTGGCCTGGCGGGTGCAGATTCCCTCCCTTGAGCCTCTCGGAGACTGGGAGATCTTCGTGGACGCCCACACGGGTGAGGTGTTTTTCCTGCGGGATCAGGCGAAATACGCCGACGGCTCCGGCATGGTCTGGCACCCGGATCCCCTCACCACCTCCGGACACTATTACAACGACACGCCGGAATGGGCGGACAACAACGACGCAGACAACGACTCTCTGAACGGACAGCGGGTGGTGGTGCCTCTCCGGGGCCTCACCTACGATGCCAACATCGGCGGGTATATCCTGCGGGGCCCCTGGGCCTGGCTGGATGAGTCCATTGAGAGCCCCAACAGCGCTCTCCCGGCCCCGGCCGACTCCACCGCTTTCGTCTTCACCCGCGCCATGCAGGAATTTGAGGCGGTGATGGTGTATTTTCACTTTGACAGCCTCCAGCGCTATTTCCAGACCACCCTGGGCATCAACTTTGCCAACGCTGAAGCCCAGACCGTGGACCCCCACGGACTCAACGGGGCAGACAACTCGTATTATGTGCCCTCTTCAGACTATATCGCTTTCGGAGAAGGCGGGGTGGATGATGCCGAGGACGCGGATGTGATCGTTCACGAATACGGCCATGCCATCCAGGACGACATCGTTCCCGGGTGGGGTGCCGGCGGAGATGCAGGCGCCATGGGCGAGGGCTTTGGAGACTATCTCGCCACCACCTGGTCCATGTCTGTGGACACCTTCCGGTGGTATGACGTGTTCACCTGGGACGGCCACAACGAATACTGGTCGGGACGCCGCTGCAACACCGGGAAAATCTATCCGGACAGTCTGGTCGGTTCGGTGCATGCCGACGGGGAACTGTGGTGCAGCGCCCTGCTGGACGTGGTCTGGGCTATGATCAACGCGGGCTATTCCGTGGATTCGGCCCGCCACATCATGGACTATCTGGTTCTCAAGCACCACACCCTGCTCACGTCCAGCGCCACCATGCCCGAGGCGGCCCAGGCCATCATCCAGGTGGACCAGACCGATTTCGGCGGGGCGCACCTCTCCTTCATTCTCCCGGCCTTTGACGCCCGGGGCCTCATTGACATGAGCCAGTATGTCCCTCAGATCACCCACACCCCCCTCCCGGACAACGAGGACGTGAACGGCCCCTATGACGTCTATGCCCAGGTCACACCGGCGGTTGCCCCCATTGACAGCGTGATCCTGTTCTACTGGACCTCCCTCAACCCCGGGACCACCACGTCGGTGGTGATGAACCCGGTGGGTGCGGACTCCTTCCACGCCCAGATCCCCGGTCCCGGTCAGGACGCGGACATCTTCTATTACATTTATGCTGTGGACACCTCGGGCGCCTTTTCCACCCATCCCGCCGGAGCCCCCTCCGTCTATCACCAGTTCCACGTCGGGGCGGATCTCGTGCCCCCCACCATCACCCACACCCCCATCCGGGCAAACTATCCCCAGAGCCGCTGGCCGGCGGTGGTGCGGGCCACCGTCACGGACAACCTGGGGGTGGACACGGTGTATGTGGAGTGGGTGTACAACGGTACCCCCCAGAGTCCCTTTGGTCTTGTCTTCCAGGGCAACGACCTGTATGAGGGGGCCTTTCCCCTTGCTTCCGTGAACCTGGGGGACACGGTTGAATACCGTATCGTCGCGGTGGACGCTTCCTCCAGCGCCAACCAGGCCACCGATCCCACCACGGGCTATCACGCTTTCACCATCGTCCAGACCCGGGGGGTGGTGCTGGTGGTGAACGACGACTCCGGAGACCGGAAGGCACCGGAGAAAGGCGGTGTCAGCACCGGCAAGTTCGGCACGGGTGAGGTGGCCGACTCCCTGGCCTCCTGGCTTTCGCAGCTGGGGTTTGACGTGGTCCAGGAGAACGCCGCCACAACGGACACCACCCAGTGGGGCACCTATGACTTCATCGTGTGGAGCGCCGGTGAGGACATCTCCACCGTGGGTCAGGCTTCCGGTTCGGGGGGACCGGCCTATGCCGACGCCATGCGGGCGGCGCTGCTGAACTATCTTGCCGCCGGCGGTCGGGTATTCTTTGAAGGCGGGGAGCTGGGATACGACGCCCAGCTGTATGACACCACCTTCGCCCAGCAGGCCCTGCACATCTCCGACTGGAACGCGGACGACGCGGGAGCCCAGCTTGTGCTGGCCAGCCCTGCCCATCCCATTGCTTCTTATCCCAACACCCTGACCGACCTGCCTCTCTCGTCCGGGACCGGCTTCGGTGACCACGACGCCCTGGTCCCCACAGCGGACGCCATGGTGGTCTATCAGGTGAGCAACGCCACCTATCCGAATGACGTGGGGCTGGTGGCCTATCACAACCCCGCCACGGGCGAGGCCTCTGTGTTTCTGTCCGTGGCCTACCTCTATATCACCGATGCCACCCTCCGGATGAACCTCCTGGAGAACATCGCGGAATACCTGCTCTCGCCGGTGGACGTTGCCGAGTCTGCAGGCGGCCTGCAGCCGCGCCTCCGTCTCCTGCCGGTTGCGGGTGGGCTGCGGATCCTCTCGGCCTCCACTGCACCTGTCCGGGTGGAGATCTTCAACGCCCTGGGCCGGCGGATGCTGGATCGCACCCTTCAGGGAGCGAAGGAATACCGTCTCCGGCTGGATCTTCCGAGCGGACTTTACTTCTATCGTTTGGCCGGTCCGGAGCAGCGTTCCGGAAAGGTGATCCTGGTGCGCTGAGGCTTCTCACCGGGGGCGCGAAAGCGCCCCCGGTTTTTCCCGTCCGGGGAACATCCCCGGACGGTTTCTGTTTTTGCTGTCAAAAGGGGGTTGAGGGATGAATCTGTGGATGCTCGTGGGGGCCCTGATGTGGCTGGAGGTGCCCCTCCAGAATCCGGACGATGCCCTGCGCCTGATGGTAACAGGGCTGGACGTTCCCTATGTCAGCCTGGAGAAGGGCATCGCCCACGTCATTGTGGAGGACCGCGCCCTGGACAAGCTTGTGCAATCCGGTTTCTCCTATACGGTGCTGGACTATGACCTTCGCGCCACCTGGCGGAAGAACTTCAAGATCGCCTTTGGTCCCTATTACACCTATGCCGAGGTCCAGGCCCGCCTGCAGCAGCTCGTGAGCCAGTATGGCCCCCAGAACCTCATCCAGGACACCGTGATCGGCTATTCGGTGGAGGGCCGGCCCATC
>WFYF01000140.1 GCA_015490255.1 Caldifarciminota bacterium | reverse complement strand
TCCACCTCAAACACGTCCAGAGCGGCTGCGGCCACCCGACCTTCTTCCAGGGCCTGAAGCAGAGCCTCTTCGTCCACAATCCCCCCCCGGGCGCAGTTGACCAGAAACACTCCGGACTTCACGCGGGAAAAGGCCTCCCGGGAAAGGAGGTGGTGGGTTTCGGGGGTGAGGGGAAGATGCAGCGAAAGCGCGTCCGATCGGGCGAGGACCTCGTCAAACGACCCGGGCACAATGCCCATGGCCTTTTCTTCCTGCGTCAGGGGGGAGCGACGAAACCCATGCACCCGCATCCCCAGGGCAAGGGCTCTTTTCGCCACCTCTGTGCCGATGCGTCCCAGGCCCAGGATGCCCAGCGTTTTGCCTGCAAGTTCATGACCCACAAAACGTTTTTTGTCCCACCGCCCTTCCCGGAGGCTCGTGGCGGCCTGGGGAATCCCGCGAAAAAGGGCCATCAGGAGACCGATGGTGAACTCGGCCACCGATACGGTTGTGGCCCGGGGGGTGTTGGTCACCAGGATCCCCCGTCGGGAGGCTTCTTCCAGATCCACGTTGTCCAGTCCCACGCCGACCCGGACGATGATTTTCAGGCGGGTTGCGTGGGCCAGGAGATCGGCGGTCGCCTTCGTCCGGCTGCGGATCATCCACGCTTCCACCTCCGGGAGGACCTCGCGGAGGTCCTCCGGATTCCCGGACAGCACCTGGATCACCTCGTGGCCGTGCTCCCGAAGCCGGGCCAGACCGTCGGGGTGGACCGGGTCCGAAACCAGGATGCGGGCCATGAAAGGGTTACTCCAGTCCCAGGATGGACTCTATGTTCAGAAGAAGTTCCTGAACCTCGGCGGGGGTGAGATCCCCCATGTGGCCGATGCGGAAAGTTTTCCCCTTGAGTTTGCCGTAACCGTCGGAGATGGTGAACCCCCGTTTGTGGAGTTCGGCGTTGAGTTCTGCCACCGAAATGCCGCGGGTGTTGGCCACGGTGGTGACCGTCCAGGAAAGATGGTCGGGATCGGCGAACAGATCAAAGTATTTCCGGGCCCACTCCCGGGCAACCTCCGCCATCTGACGGTGACGTTCCCAACGGGCTTCCATCCCTTCTTCAAGGATCCGGTCCAGCTGGGCATCCAGGGCATAAAACAGGGAGATCCCCGGTGTGGTGGGGGTCTGTCGGCGTTCGTCAACGTACTTCTGCATTTCCACCAGGTCAAAATAATATCCCCGGTTTTTCACGGTCAGGGCTTTTTCAAAGGCGTTTTCGCTGATCACGCCGATGGCCAGACCCGGTGGAAGGGCCAGGGCTTTCTGGGAACCGGTCAGCACAAAGTCCAGCTGCCAGTCTCCGAAATACAGAGGGGCACCGAACATGGAACTCACCGCGTCCACCAGGATCAGGGTGTCGGGAGAAACGTCTTTCACCGCGTCTGCCAGTTCTTTCAGAGGGTTCATCACACCGGTGGACGTTTCGTTGTGGGTGATACACACGGCTTCATAGTGTTTTTTCTTCACCGCATCTTGGAGCTGTTCGGGGGTGATGGCCTCCCCCCATTCCACCGCCAGCACGTCCGTATTCTTCCCGTTGCTCTCCGCAATACGGGCCCAGCGCTCACCGAAAGCGCCGATCACCGTGACCAGAACGTCCTTCTCCACAAAGTTCCGGATGGCTGCCTCCATCAGGCCGGAGCCGGAGGACGTGTGGATCTGGATGCGGAAGTCTGTCCGGAGCGCCCGGCGAAGCTTGTGGAGCACCCGGTCCATCAGGTCGGAGAACTCGGGGGACCGGTGGCCGATCATCGGTCGGTGGAGGGCTTCCAGGATTTCCTCGCGCACCTCTGTGGGGCCAGGAATGAAAAGTTTCACCCGATGCATCCTTCCACTCCTTGTGTGTTCTGGGTGTGGCTGAAGGATACACGTCCGGGGCAAAAATGTCAAGGAACGCCTCATCTCATCAGGTTCCGGAGGCTATGGCCTCTGAGGGGGGTTGACAAATGGGGGGCGGATGCCTATATATAAAATGACGCAGGCTGGCATAGGTGTTTTCGGTGCTCCACAATCAGGAGGTCGTCCATGGTAGGGTCTGTCTATCTCTCCATCCTGCTCGCGGCGGCGGGATGGCAAATCTCGGATCCCGTGGTCCTGAAAAAGGCCCAGGATCTCCCCGTCTATCAGCATGCTGCAGACCCCAATTTCTGGGCCCACGCCATCCCGGATCAGATCATCGTGAAATTCCGGGATGACTATCCTGTGGCCCAGGCCAAGAGCGAGGTGGAGGCCACCCTCCTGGCTGCGGGAGCGGTGGAGGTGGTGAAATATTCCCTCACGGGGGGGAACTGGGTGGTGGTTCGTCTGCCGAAGGCGGACCCCCAGGTCGCCCTGGCTTATATGGAGCGGGTGATGCGGGACCCCCGGGTGGAATACGCCGAGCCCGACATGTGGGCCACCGCGTTCCTCACGCCCAACGACCCTTACTGGAGTCAGCAGTGGGGACCGCCGGCCATCAACGCTCCCCAGGCCTGGGACATCACCCTCGGGTCTTCCAGCATCAAGGTGGCGGTGATTGACCAGGGGGTGCAGTATGACCACCCCGACCTGGCGCCGCGCTTTGGCTCCACCAAGGGTTACGACTTTGTGGACCGGGATTCCGACCCCTATCCCGACGCGAACAACGAAGACCACGGCACCCACGTGGCCGGAACCATTGCTGCCGAAATCAACAACAGCACGGGCATTGCGGGCATGGCCCGGGTCACTCTGCTTTCCTTCCGTGCCCTGAGCGAAACGGGTTCCGGTTCCTACACCGACATTGCGGACGCCATCCGGGCCACGGTGCAGTATGGGGTGAAGGTGGCCAACATGAGCCTGGGTGGCCCCTATAGCAACTCCACCCTCCAGAGCGCCTGCGACTATGCCTATCAGAACGGCGTGCTGCTCATTGCGGCTTCCGGAAACGACGGCCGGAGCAGCGTCTCCTATCCGGCCGCCTATTCCTCGGTTGTGGCGGTGGGTGCCCTGGCCTCCGCGACGTCTCTGGCGTCCTATTCCAACTATGGTTCCGCGCAGGAAGTGGTGGCTCCCGGAAGCAACATTCTGTCCACCGTATATCCCAACGGCTATGCCAACATGTCCGGAACCTCCATGGCCTCACCCCACGTGGCCGGGGTGGCAGGTCTGATTTTCTCGGCCAACCCCAGCCTTTCCAACCAGCAGGCCCGGGACATCCTCCGCAACACCGCCGTAGACCTGGGGGCCTCCGGGTGGGATAGCCGGTTTGGCTATGGCCGGGTGAACGCCTATGCGGCGGTCCAGGCGGCCCAGGGTGGTGGCAACAATCCGCCGCCTCCGCCGCCTCCGCCGAACCAGGGGAACCACAAGGGAGGTCCGGACAAATACGGGTACACCTGGATTGATTCCCACACCTCCGGTGGGCCGCAGTTTGTGTGGTATACGGTTTCCACCCAGTCTTCCCTGAACGGGGACGATCAGACCGTCACCCTGAACCTGCCTTTTGCCTTTCCCTTCTATGGGAAGACCTTCACCCAGGTGATCGT
>WFYF01000139.1 GCA_015490255.1 Caldifarciminota bacterium | reverse complement strand
CTCGCAGAGTGTGCCGGAAGGGATAGCGAAAGAGGAGCAAAAACAAAGGGAAAATCACCCAGAACGCCCGGGCCCCTGCCCCCTCAAAGGGCAGAAGACGTTTTCCAAGGAGGAGGCTTTCCATCGCCCAGGCATGGACAGCCATGCCCGGGGTGGTGGAGGCGTAGGGGGTGGGCCGGACATCCTTGAGGCCCGGGGCGGTGGTTCCCAGGATGACCACCCGTTCCCGGAAAAGGGGAACGGGTTTTCCCTCAAAGGC
This sequence comes from Caldifarciminota bacterium, assembly GCA_015490255.1. Classification (GTDB taxonomy): domain Bacteria; phylum Hydrothermota; class Hydrothermia; order S141-80; family S141-80; genus S141-80. The sequence goes on along the minus strand of WFYF01000139.1, from coordinate 6,865 downwards.
CCATCGCACCACTTCCGAAAAGGACACCACGGGATACCGTCGGGTGGGGTCTCCCAGAGGAGGCAGGAGGAGGGTTTCCGGAAGGGTGCAGGGGGATTCCCCGGTGACCACACTCCAGAGGGCGGCCGAGAAGGAAGGCAGACGGCCATGCCGATCCTCCACCAGGTTCCGGATCCGGCGGAAAACTCCGTCGGGATCGGGAATCTCCGCGACGTTCCCCACGGCGGCGGCTCCTTCCTGAAGGAGCGGCAGAGGCCCCAGCGTCGCGAGATCCGGAGGGGGAGAACTCACCGGAGGACAGCGAAAAAGGGGCTCCACGTCATACCCTTCCTGACCGGTGAAAGCGGCGAGCACCACGGGCATGGTAAGGGCCAGAAGGGTATCCCGGAGAGCCTCATCGTCTCCAGCATGGGGAGAAGGTTCGGTCAGCAGAAGGTCAATCCCCAGCGCCCGGGCCCCGGAACGCGCCACGAATGATGCCACCAGCCCATAATAGATCCTCGGGAACGGCCACACCACACCCACCCGGGCAAAGTCCCGGAGGGAAGCCTGGTCCACCGCGACCAGGACGATCCGGGGATTGGGCGGGGGAGGCAACAGGCGATCCAGCACACGAAAGGAGAGGTCCCGGAACCGGAGCTCCACCGTGGTGGATGGAAGGAACGCCACACCCCCTCCCACCAGGAGGAGACCTCCCGCCAGAAGGGCCAGAGACCGCACCGGCCGTTTCACCGGTAAGGACCCGTATAGCGGGCGAACCGCTCCTGCCTTGCGGAGGGAATGGAAACGGGGGAAAACACCCGGCGCTGGAGCCGGGCGATCCGTTCCGGAGCCGGGGGGTGGCTCCGCAGGATGCCCGGGCCGGAAGGCTGTTCCAGGTCGGCGATTTTTTCCAGCACCCGGATCAGGGCTGTGGGATCATACCCCGCTTCCGAAAGCAGGTCAACGGCCACCGAATCCGCCTGCATCTCCTCCTGCCGGGAAAACCCCCGCTCCAGCAAGAGGTGAGAGAGGTCGGTGGCCACGTCCAGCAGGAGCTTCTGATAGGCGTTGAGGTCCAGAAACTCCGCCCCCAGCACTTTTACGATGGAAGCCTTCCGCGCCCGACGTACGCTGTTCAAACCGTGTTTCAGGGTCACGTGGGCCACCTCGTGGGCCAGAACGGCGGCGAGTTCATCCTCGCTCTCGGTGAGTTTCACAAGGGGAAGGGTCACGGCCACATAGCCGCCAGGGGTGGAAAACGCGTTGGGAACGTCAGCCTGAACCACCGCAGCGCGCCACCCCCGGAAGGTCACCGGCTGGCTGCTGTGGGCGGCAAGGACCATCAGGATGCTGGTGGCGTAAATCTGGAGGCTGTCGTCCTGCACGGGAGGGAAGCGGGCAAGGAGGTCCAGGAACACCGACCGGCCAATGGCGTCTTCTTCTTCGGGAGTGAAGGGACGAAAGCCCTCCGCCACCGTCCGGGTGATCCGGGCTGCCCGCTGAAGGGTTGGAGCGGTTCGCGCCAGGGTGCCCATCGTTGCGCACCCACCGGTCCAGAGTGCCAGTGTCAGCCCCAGCCCCGCAAGCACCCTGAAATTCATCGCAACCCTCCCTCTTCGGCAAAACGGGCCAGCCGGCGGAGAGCCGTGCGGGCGAGTTCCTCAATGCGGGCCAGGGCCTCCCGGGCAGCGGGATGCTTCCGGCTCCTCTGCTGCACCATGGTGGAAAGTCCCTTGCTGGCCAGAGCCACCGCGCGCTCCTCATCCTTTCCACCGGTTTTCCCGGGAAGCACCAGCCGGGGACGTTCCAGCGCTGTGGCAGGAATCCAGCCGGCTCTGGCGAGATCCGGGACGGAAACCCGTTTCCATCCTGGCCGTTCTTCAAGAACCTTCACCTCTGTTCCCCGGACCAGCACGGTTTCCACCGGTGCCAGGAAGGAAGGTGCCGCATAGAGAGGCACCTCTCCGACCTGAAGCGGGAGCGCCAGCAGCCACCAGATCATGACTCACTCCGGACGCACCGGGATGAACAGCGCACGCGCACCCCGGCGAACTTTCACCGCCACCGTCTGGTCGCGGAAACGCTTCACAACTTCCTGAAAGTCTTTCAGGGTCGCGACGGACAGGTTCTGGACCTTTTCAATCACGTCTCCCCGCTGGAGACCGGCATCTTCGGCGGGGCTGCCCTCCTTCACATCCAGCACCACAACTCCCTTCACTCCCTCTCCGAGAAGCTGGCGGGCTTCCAGACTCCGGCCATCCACCACCACCGCACCCCGCCAGGTTGTCTGACCGGAGGGGGCCTTCTCTTCATCCGGTTCCGAGGAGGGAGGTGCAGGGGTTCCGGGATATTCTCCCAGCGTCACTTCCACCGTGCGTCGCTTCTTGTCCGGACTCGCCACGGTGAGACGCACCTTGCTTCCGGGCTCCCGGCTGGAGATCAGGATGCGGAGATGCTGGACAGAGTGCACGGGCTTGCCATCCACTTCCAGGATGAGGTCTCCATCCTTCAGACCGGCCCTGTCGGCAGGGGAATCTTCCTGAACCTCGGTGATCAGGGCTCCATAGGGATGTTCCAGACCATAGGCGTCCGCGAGGTCCGACGTGACCTCCTGGATAATCACCCCCAGGAATCCCCGGCGAACCACGCCCTTTTCCACGAGCTGGAGGGCGATGGTTTTCACATAGTTGATGGGGATGGCAAAGCCGATCCCCACGTTTCCGGGGCTCACGGGGTTGGGAGACGTGATGGCGGAGTTCATCCCCACCACCTCCCCCCGCACGTTCAGGAGAGGACCTCCCGAGTTCCCGGGGTTGATGGCTGCATCCGTCTGGATGAAGTCCTGGAATTCCGGTCCCTGGGGAATGCGCAGCCCCGAGCGGCCCACCGCGCTCACCACACCGACCGTCACGGTGTTGTTGAAACCGAAGGGATTCCCGATGGCCATCACCCAGTCCCCCGGCTTCAGGCTGTCCGAGTCTCCCAGCGGGAGCACCGTGAGTTCTTCCCGGGTTCTCACCGAGAGCACGGCCACATCGGAGAGGGAGTCGGTGCCCACGATCTCCACGTCGTCTCCACGGAATTCCTTTCCGTCGGCCAGGCGGATCACAATGCGTCGGGCGTTCCGGATGACGTGGTTGTTGGTGAGGATATAATACCGGTCGTCCCGGTGGGCGAAAATAAACCCGGAGCCCAGGGAGGTGATGGTTTGCTCTTCCCGGGGAATCTGGGGGTGTTCAAACTGGAAAAACCGGAAAAACTCCTCAAAAGGCGTTGTTCCCACCACCTGTTCGGCGGCGATGTTGACCACCCCGGGCATGGCCCGCTCGGCCACCCGGGTGAAGGGAGAATGGAGGGAAACCGTGTCCGGCGCAGCCGGGGCAAAGCGGAGCTCGTCGTCGGCGAAGATGGGCTGAAACCAGTCCATCCGGATGGAAAGGATGAAGGCGGCAAGGAGCAGGATGGCGAGGATGCCGAAAACCTTTCGCATCACCTCTGTCCTCCTTTTTGGGTTCAGAACTGCACCCGCGGGGCCTCCCGTTCACCGGGTTCGGTGATCTCAAAATAGGGACGTTCCTGGAAACCGAACATGCCCGCGATCACGTTTGCGGGGAACATCTGAATGGCGGTGTTATAGGTCCGGACCGCGTTGTTATAGGTGGAGCGCTGGGAGGCGATCATATTCTCGGTGCGGGTGAGCTCCTCCTGGAGCTGGAGAAAATTCTGGTTGGCTTTCAGGTCGGGATACTGTTCGGCCACGGCAAAGAGGTTCATGAGGGCGCGAGAAAGCTGGCCCTCCGCCTCCATGCGCTCTTCGGGAGTCCGGGCCGAGCCCAGCCGGGCCCGGGCACGGGTGACAGCCTCCAGGGTTTCCCGCTCGTGTTTCATATAGCCCTTGACCGTTTCCACCAGGTTGGGAATGAGGTCAAAACGACGCTTAAGCAAAACGTCAATGTTGGCCCACGCCTGGTCCACCTGGTTGCGAAGACCCACGAGACGGTTGTAGACTCCGATGGCCCAGAAGACCACCAGAAGTCCGACGACCAGGATCACGCCCAGAATCAGCAGCAAACCACCCATTGACCTCCTCCCTGTTCAGGTTTCAAGCGATGTCCCCGTCAAGTATACACCCTCTTCCCGAAAGCATCAATCCGTGCCGAAAGGGAAGATGGGCCGCCGCGAAGTGCGTTATTCCACCACGATCTGGAGCTTCCCCACCAGGGGCATGATGAGGGATTGCTTTTCCAGACTTCCCCGCTGGAGCATGAGGTGGTTGGTGCGGGCGGGAAACTCACCCATCACCGGGTCCACCCAGACCCACTGGCCGTTGAGATACAGCGCGTCCCAGGCGTGGTAATAATAGGCACCGTTCTGGTATACCAGTCCCACGATCACCTCGGTGGGGATCCCCAGAGCCCGGGCCATCCCGCCGAACAGCGTGGCATGCTCGTTGCAATCCCCCTGCATGGTCTGCAGGACCTCCGTGGCGGTGGGAATGGTGACCGAAGGCACTTTGGCCAGCCGGTCAAACACCCAGCGCAAAAGGGCTTCCGCCATGGCCACCGTGTCGCTGAAGCCCTCGGTAATCTGGCGGGCCAGGTCCTGGACCACGGGATCGGAGGGCTGGAGGTAGGGATCGTCAGCAAGATAGGGAGAGAGATCCTCCACCGTGTCCCGGCTTTCAGGCCGCCAGGGGTCCCGAAACCGGATTTCCACCCAGGCCGTGTCTCCCGAGCGACGAAGCAAACGCTGGGGGCCGAAGTCCAGCACCACGTCGTCTGTCACCGGGAAGATCCGGAGCACCAGTCGGCGGGCTTTTCCGATTTTGAAAACACTGCCCTGAGGCCGGATGGCGTATCGCTCCAGAAGGTTGACCAGCTGTTCGGGGAGTCCCACCTCCCTTCGGGGGCGGCGCTCTGCCCGGAGGTCCAGATCTCCGGAGAACGCCACCACCCGGCTATCCTGGATTTCATACACCGTCCTGCCCGCGGTGTGGGCCAGAACCACCCGGTTGCCTTCCTTCCGGATAACCCCGGGAGAAAGGTTCAGCACGGAAGGATCAAACACCTGAACCGACTCTGTCTCGGGGACAGCGCCCCGCTCAATCATGGGTACCAGGAGGGCGGGCAGAACCACCCGTCTGCCGTGGAGGGGAAATCGCCGGGGAAGGAGAGTGCCGGTGGGGGTGCGGAGCCTGACCTCCAGGGTGTCTTCCGAGACCTGTCCTTCCATGTGCACGTTCTGGTCCGTGGTCTGCATGGTAAACACGAACTTCTCCACCGTAAACCGGGGGTCGGTGTGGGCCACCAGCACGGTTCGCATCTCTTTTTCGGCGCCGAGCATGTTCACCCGGATGTGGAAGGTGTCAGCAACCCGAAAACCCCGTTTGGCGGGAAGGTCCTCCACCACTTCATAGCCCACCGGGGCCCCTTTGAGCGTGATGGCAAAGGAGGCCTTCCCTGCGTGGAGAGGTGTGAATCCCAGGAGCATGCTGAAGATGAACGCTCTTTTCATGGAATCACCACCCTGATCCCGGTTGAAGTTCCCTCGGGTACCAGGATATAAGTTCCGGAAAGCCTGTGGAGTCCCGGATCCAGGTGGCGGGAACGTCCAAGGGGATCCACGAGCCGGGCGGGAGCTTTCAGGAGGAGTCCGTTCGGACGCACGGAAAACAGGACATCGGAAGACCGGGGGGAGGTTTCCATCACACCGGTGGGGGTGAACTCCCACACGCCGGAGGTCGGCCCCACCGCATACACATAGGCGCTGCCCAGGGAGAAGGAGGAGGCATCCACATCGGAGAAGGTTCCGGAGAGGAAACCCACCCCGGTGCACTGGGCGGGATCCAGAACGTCCAGGGCCCGGATGCCCTGGTTTTCTTCAATGAAGAACACGTACTGCGGTGGCCGGTAACGCACGCGCACCACGGGGGCGGTCGTGGGACACTGTCCCAGGCGCACCGGTGCCGAGGGAGTGTTCACATCCCACACCTCCAGTCCTGCCGATGTGCCGACAAAGACCCACAGGTTTATGGAGTCCATATCCAGCGCGAGACCGGAAGCTCCCAGTGTCGCTGTGCCCACCTCCACGATGGCGGAGGGGTTGAGCACGTTGAGCACGCGAAGCACCCCCGTGCTTCCCACCACATAGGCAAAGTCACCCCACACCCGGAAATCCTCCACCACCCCGCTCCAGCTTCCCATGAACGAGGGCTGAAAGGGATTGGTGACATCGTATATGTCCAGTCCTGCAGGGGTTCCGGCATAGGCCACGGTTCCCCGGGCGTCCACCGCCCGGGCACTCCCCCCCACCGTATAGGCTGGCTGAATCTGGGAGGGGTTCCACACATAAAAAACCTGGAGACCGGAGTCAGGCGTGGCCATCACGAGCACGTCCGCGCCGGAAAAAGCGATATCCACCCCCTGACCTGCGGACACGGAATCCAGAGGACTGGGGGAGGAGGGAAAATTCACGTCCATGCTGTAAAGCCGGGTACTGCCTCCCACCCACAGGGTGGTGGAATACAGGCGCACACTGTATGCGCTTTCCCCCACAGGAAGGGGGGCCAGAAACTGAAAACCCTGGGCCACCACCATCCAGAGCATGAGGAAGACCTCCGTTTGGGATATTATACACCGCCTGGCCCGGGGATGCAAAACAAGGAGCGGGAGAGATGGTGGGCCCGGGTGGAATTGAACCACCGACCTCACGCTTATCAGGCGTGCGCTCTGACCGACTGAGCTACGGGCCCAGATGAGAGAGCCATAAAATTATACGTTTGCCACAGGGGTGTGTCAAGATCCCGCGGGCTTGTCAAAAAACCATGGGGATCTTGGAAGTTCGTGGGGGTTTGAGTATCTTTCAGGGCATGAAAAGGGGGATG
>WFYF01000138.1 GCA_015490255.1 Caldifarciminota bacterium | reverse complement strand
CTTCCAGGGCCCGGCGGACCGCATCGCTGTCCCGCTCCGCCTTCACCTTCTGGAGAAAGGCGATCTGCTCCTTCTGGACTTCCATGGGATCCACCTTGAAGGGCGGGACTTCAATCTTCTCGTCGGGGTCCACATACCGGTTCACCCCCACGATCACGAACTCCCCGCTCTCCACCCGGCGCTGGAACTCATAGGCCGCATCCGAGATTTCCTGGACGAAGAACCCCTCTTCAATCCCCCGGAGCACCCCGTCCAGGAAGGAGCCGTTGCCCATCTCCAGAATCCGGTCAAAATAGGCATAGGCCTGGCGCTCCATCTCGTCGGTGAGCCACTCCACAAAATAGCTGCCCCCGAGGGGGTCCACCACCTGGGCCACCCCGGACTCGTGGGCGATCACCTGCTGGGTGCGCAGAGCGATGGTCACGGCCTTTTCGCTGGGAAGCTGCAGGGCCTCGTCAAAGGAGTTGGTGTGGAGGGACTGGGTTCCGCCGAGGACCGCGGCCAGGGCCTCCAGGGCGGTCCGGACGATGTTCACCTCGGGCTGCTGGGCGGTGAGGGACACGCCGGCGGTCTGGGTGTGGAACCGGAGCATCCAGGAACGGGGCTTTTTCGCCTTATACCGGTTCTTCATCTCCCGGGCCCAGATCCGCCGGGCCGCCCGGTATTTGGCGATCTCTTCAAAGAAGTCAATATGGGCGTTGAAAAAGAAGGAAAGCTGGGGCGCGAAATCGTCCACGTCCATGCCCGCCCGGATCCCCGCCTCCACATAGGCGAATCCGTCCGCCAGGGTAAAGGCCAGTTCCTGGGCCGCGGTGGATCCTGCTTCCCGGATGTGATAGCCCGAAATGGAGATCATGTTGAACTTGGGGGTGTGGGTCCGGGCGAAGTCCAGCATGTCGGTGATGATTTTGATGGAAGGCTCCGGCGGGAAGATCCACTCTTTCTGGGCGTGGTATTCCTTCAGGATGTCGTTCTGCAGCGTCCCCCGGAGTTTCTGGCTGGGCACCCCCTGCTTTTCGCCCACCAGGATATACATGGCATAGATGATGGCCGCCGGAGAGTTGATGGTGAAGCTCGTGGAGACCCGGTCCAGGGGAATCCCGTCAAAGAGCACCTCAAAATCCGCCAGGGTGTCCACGGCCACCCCCTCCACCCCCACCTCGCCGTCGGCCATGGGGTGGTCGGAGTCATAGCCCATCAGGGTGGGCATGTCAAAGGCGGTGGACAGGCCGGTCTGTCCCTGCTCCATCAGGAACTTGAAGCGGGCGTTGGTGTCTTTCGCGCGGCCAAACCCCGCAAACTGCCGCATGGTCCAGACCTTCCCGCGATACATGTTGTAATATACGCCGCGGGTGAAGGGATATTCCCCGGGAAAGCCCAGGTTCTCCAGATAGCCCTCCTCCGAGGTATCCACGTCCATGGGAGTGTAAAGGAGTTTCACCGGCACTCCCGAAAGGGTGACATAGCGGGGTGCGGTATCCCGGGAGTTCTCCTCCCGGCGTTTTTTCCAGGCTTCATAGGCTTTTTTCAGGCCCTCCATCCCGAACCTCCTTCCTTGTCAGAAACGGACCCGGACCTGGCGGACCGGTTTGTGGCCGCCGATTTCCAGGGGAAAGTTATACACTTCCATCACCCCTTCCTCCAGGGCATGCTCCAGAACATACCAGGAAAGGGCCCAGAGGAAGGGAATTTTGAACTCATAGGGTTTTTCCCAGAACAGATGCACGGTGGCCCGGCGGGCGAACTGAACCATGCTGGCCGCGGCCACCAGCCACCCTTCCATCCGCAGGAGAAAAATCTTGAGCCAGCCCCGCTGGGCCAGCAGAGGATAAACCATGGTGAGAAAGGCCCGATCCACCAGGAGAAGATCCAGCGGGTCCAGGAAAAGATCCAGGGCCTCCACCACAGCCCCGGGAGAGACCAGGATCTCCAGCTCCACATCCCGAAGGCGGGCCGCCTTCAGAAACTTTTTGCGCAGATGGTGGTTCCGGATCTGATAGGCAAGCTGGTCCACCGAAGCCACCTGCCCCAGGCTGGAGAGCACCCGGACCTGGCCGATGGCGTGGTTGTCAATCCCTTCCAGTGCCAGGAGCTCGTCCCACACGGGCAGAAGGATTTCCCCCTGGGGATGACCGGCAAGGGTGCAGGCGTGATCCCACAGACCGCGAAGCAGGCGGGGGACGTCCCGGGTGGGCAC
>WFYF01000137.1 GCA_015490255.1 Caldifarciminota bacterium | reverse complement strand
GAGGAGGAAGACCATGGCCAGGAAAGCGGTCAAAGAAAAGCCGATGCGCAGAAGTGTTTCCGCCTCGCGAAGAAGTATCTCCGGGAGGGGATCAGCGACGGTCCTCCATGCTTATCAAAAGGCAAAGGAAAATCCCGAATTTGCGGAATCCCTCCCTGCTCGGAAGACCTTTTCAGTCCCCGAAAACACAGGCAAGGTGTCGGCTTCGTCCGACGGTTAATTTAAGGGTTCATGGCTGCTGGCAAGGGGAAAAGATGGGTGAGGCCCATCCCGACCGGGTAACCCCCGGCTGTGAACCCTTTCCCGTCAACCAGAGGCACGGCGGAGGTTTGAAGATCCACCGAAAGGAGCGTATAATAGGCCCAACAAGGAGGTGCAGGGATGAAAAAGGGCATCCACCCGAAATACCATGAGAAAGCGGTGATCCGATGTGCATGCGGCAACGAGATGGTGACCGGGTCGGTGGTGGCATCCGTGGAGGTGGAGGTGTGCTCCAAATGTCATCCTTTTTATACCGGTGAAATCCGCCAGATCTTCGCCGAGCGCGGCGGACGACTGGAACGGTTCCGGAAGAAATACAACTGGGAACACTGAAATGAAACGTTTGCTGGGCATCCTCCTGCTGGGGGCGATGGCCTGTGCTCCCCGGCAGACGGTTCAGGAGGAAACCGCCTCGGCTCCCCCTGAAACCCTGACGGTGGTGGATACCATTCAGGTGGAGACCGTCACGGTTTCGGAAGAGCCCGTCATCACCTTTGACGAAACCCCCACCCAGCCTGCACCGGAAACGTCATCCACCACCGCTGAACCTGCCCCCCAGACACCCATGAATCCACCCGCACAGCCTGCATATGAGCCGGCACCCCCCGCGACACCGCAGGTGCGCAAAGTGCCCGGTTTCCGGGTGCAGGTGTTCGCCTCCATGTATCGGGATAAGGCCGAAGCTTTCCGGGACGGCATCGTGGCCCAGTGGGGGGTGAAAGCCTATGTGGTGGAGGAATATGACCCTGCCCGGGGGCTCACCCTCTATAAGGTGCGGGTGGGCAACTTTCTGGACCGGGCCTCCGCGGAGTCCATGCGGGACCGGATCCGGAGCCTCTGGGGCTACACGGACGCCTTTGTGGTCCAGGATCAGGTGGAAGTCCAGCGCTGAATCCATCCTCACGGGATTCTCTTTCTCCCTCCCCGCCCGGTAAAGGGGTATGGCGCGTTTTCATCTTCAGGCTCCCTATGCGCCTTCCGGGGATCAGCCCCGGGCCATCCGGGAGATCGTGGAGGCCTTCCGTAAGGGGGAACGGTTTGTCACCCTGCTGGGGGTGACGGGAAGCGGCAAGACCTTCACGGTTGCCAACGTCATTGCCGAACTGGGTCTGCCCACCCTGGTCCTGTCACACAACAAAACCCTCGCCGCCCAGCTCTTCGCCGAACTCAAAGAGTATTTCCCCGAAAACGCCGTGGAATATTTCATCAGTTATTACGATTATTACCAGCCGGAGGCCTATGTCCCGGAGACGGACACGTATATTGAAAAAGAAGCCGACATCAACGAGGACATTGAGCGGCTGCGGCTCCGGGCCACCGCCAGTCTCCTGGAACGGGACGACGTGATCGTGGTGGCCAGCGTGTCCGCCATCTATGGCCTGGGAGATCCCGAGGAAACCCGGAAGTTCTTTTTCCTGATTGAAGAGGGCATGACCCTGGACCGGGACGCCTTCCTCCGGCGGCTGGTGGACATGCAATACACCCGGAATGACCTGGCGCCTCAACGGGGAACTTTCCGGGCACGGGGCGACGTGGTGGAGGTGGTCCCGGCGTATGAGGAATATGTGGTCCGCGTGGAGTTCTGGGGGGACACGGTGGAGCGGATCACCCTGCGGGACGCCACCACCCGGGAGGTGCTGGAACGCCGGAGGCGCTATGCCCTTTATCCCGCCGGGCACTGGCTCACCTCCGAGGAAAAACTCCAGCGGGCCATCGCCGCCATTGAGCAGGAGCTGGAGGAGCGCCTCCAGGAGCTTCGCAGTCAGGGGAAGTTTCTGGAAGCCCAGCGGCTGGAGCAGCGCACCCGGATGGACCTGGAGATGCTCCGGACCACCGGGACCTGCCGGGGCATTGAGAACTATTCCCGCCATCTTTCCGGGCGGGCGCCGGGAGAACGCCCCTATTGCTTGCTGGATTATTTCCCCGAGGACTTTCTTCTCGTGATTGATGAATCCCATGTGACCATCCCGCAGCTTGCCGGCATGTATCGGGGGGATCGCGCCCGGAAGGAAACCCTCGTGGAATTCGGTTTCCGCCTGCCTTCCGCCCTGGATAACCGTCCGCTGAAGTTTGAGGAACTGGAGGCTGACTTTTTCCGCCGGGTGCTGTTTGTTTCGGCCACCCCCGGGCCGTATGAACTGGAGCGCTCGTCCGTGGTGGTGGAGCAGATCATCCGTCCCACTGGCCTGGTGGATCCCGAGATTGAAGTCCGGCCCACGGAAAACCAGATGGACGATATCCTTTCCGAGGTGCATCGCCGCGTGGAGCGGGGGGAGCGGGTGCTCATCACCACCCTCACAAAACGAATGGCGGAGGACCTGGCCTTGCACCTCTCCCGGTATGGGGTTCGCGCCCGCTATCTCCACTCGGAACTGGACGCCATTGAACGGGTGAAACTCCTCCGGGACCTCCGCCTGGGGGAATTTGATGTGCTTGTGGGGGTGAACCTTCTCCGGGAAGGGCTGGACCTTCCAGAAGTATCCCTGGTGATCATTTTGGATGCGGACAAAACCGGCTTTCTCCGGTCGGAGCGATCGTTGATCCAGATGGCGGGCCGGGCGGCCCGGAATGCCGCCGGCAAGGTGATCCTTTATGCGGATGAAGTCACCGAGGCCATGGATCGGGCCATCCGGGAGACGGAGCGCCGGCGGCAGCTCCAGATGGAATACAACCGCGTCCACGGCATCACCCCGAAAACCATCCGGAAATCCGTGGATGAGATCCTGAAACTCACGCGGGTGGCTGATGAGAAGCTCTTCACCCGGGAGGACGGTGGGGTGGATGAGGAGATCCAGATGCTGGAGCGAAGTCTTTCCCCCTATGAGCTCGTGGAGGAACTGGAACGGCGGATGCGGGAGGCCGCCGATCTCTGGGATTTTGAGCGGGCAGCCCGGTTTCGGGACGCTCTGTTTCGCGCCAGACGCGCCCTCCGGGAGAACGCCCCCGATCCTTCCTGACCCTGATGCGGAATTGTTGAAATCTTCTGTTACACGCCCGGCGGGCGTGGCTGGCGTTTGTTGCGGGTTGGAAAGGGGTGGTGTATAATTTAGCACGGCATTTTCCCGGTTCGGATAAACAGGAGGTTTCTTCATGAGACGCGGTTGGTGGGTGTTGCTCTTCCCGGGGTTGCTTGCAGCCGGGATGACCAGCAACGCACAGGAAGGGGTGGTGCGGGTGCACAGCGCGGAGATTTCGGAGGCCGGTCAGTTTGTGCTGCTGATCCCGGCAATTCATGCGTGGTATCGGGGGGTGAAAGCTCCCGACGGTCAGGATGTGCCCACGATTGCAGCCAGCAGCTTTTTCGGCATCGGCTATGCCCTCACGAAAAATTTTGCCTTTTCCGTGACCGGCCAGTTCCTCGCAGACTATGAAAAGGACACCACCAAAACCACCCGGTATTCCTACGGGCTGGGGGATACCCGGGTGGATCTGAAGTTCTCCTATCCCTTTCCGGAATCTCCCTGGACGCTGGGAGCCTCTGTGTTCGGGGTGTTTCCCACTGGTGTGAAGCGAGATACGGGAGCAACGCCGGATCCCACCGATTCCGGCATTCAGTATCAGGGCGGATATCTTCGTCGGTTCACCATGGAAGACTTCGCCCTGGGGGGCGAGGTAATGGCCTCTTTCCGGGGGGCTTCCCGGTGGGGTGTGCATCTGAACGTGGGAGGCTATTCCTATGTGGCAGATACCCTTCCCGCGCTGATTTTTGGAGGTGTGGGCGTGGACATCTCTCCCGCGGTGTTTTCTCCCCTGCTTGAGGTCTGGACACTCCAGTATGTGAAGAAAGAGCAGCGGGATCTTTATGGCAACGGCCCCACCTGGGTCACCCTCGGATTCCGCCTGGGTCAGCGGCAGGGCGCCAACATCCAGATTGCGGGAAGCATCCCGCTGTTCTCCCGCGGAACCACGCCCCGTGAGGGGCTTCTTCCACAGTTTCGTCCGGATGTGGGTGTGGACGTCGCCGCGTATGTGCTTATTGCCCCACCGCAGAAAAAGGCTCCTGAGAAACCCAAACCGGCCTATCTTGCCGGTGTGGTGCTGGACGAGAAAGAGCTCCCCGTGGAGGGCGTGGACGTGCGCCTCTATCGGGGCGACAGCCTGATCGCCCAGGCCACGTCCTCGGATGCCGGTGCCTTTGAGCTGGTGGCCGACCCCGGTGTGTATACCCTCAACCTGGAGCGGGAAGGGTTCCTTTCGGCGTCCAAACCGCTGGTTCTCAAACCCGGGGATACCCTCTCCCTCACCTTCACCCTCAAGCGCAAGGCCAGGCCCAAACCCAAACTCGGTGTGCTCAAAATTACGGTGGTGGATGTGGAGAAAGGAACCCCTGTGGAGAAAGCCACCATCCAGCTGGAGGGCCAGGAGCCGGTTCAGGGGGCTTCGGCCTCTTTCACCCTCAAGCCCGGGACCTATCGGGTGAAGATTTCGGCACCCGGTTATATCACCGTATCCAAAGTGTATGAGATTGAAGCCGACAAGACGGTGGAATCCGAAGTGGCGCTCGTGCGCAAAAAGCTTCAGGTCCGCCTGCCCAAAATCCACTTTGACGTGGGCAAGGCCAACATCCGTCCGGAGTCCTATCCCATCCTGGACCGCGCCGCCGAACTCATCAAGCGGATCCTGGCCGACAACCCCAACGTGCGGATTGAAATCCAGGGTCACACGGACAGTCAGGGATCTTTCGCCTTCAACATGCGCCTTTCCCAGGCCAGGGCAGAGGCGGTGCGGGAATACCTGATCTCCGTTCACCAGATCCCACCGGATCGCCTGATCGCCAAGGGGTATGGTCCCACGCGGCCCATTGCGGACAACAGCACGCCCTTCGGGCGGGAGCAGAACCGCAGGGTGGAGCTTGTGGTGATTGCACCGGGCGAAGGTCAGTGAGGGTTGAAACCCACGTCCTGGAACCGTTTGCGAGCAACCTGTATGTGGTGGTGGAGGAGGCGTCCCGGGAAGCCCTGATTGTGGACCCGGGGCGCTTTCTCTCGTCCCTGGTGGAACGTCTGGTTCGTGAGGCGTACCGGGTGAAGGCGCTGGTGGCCACCCACGGACATTTTGATCACGTGCTGGAAGCGGGAGAATACACCACCTTCTTCCGCCAGGGACTGTGGCTCCATCAGAACGACTGGCCCCTGGTGGAAAACATGCGGACCCAGCTGGAACTTTTCGGTATGACGGATCTGGAGCCGCTGGTTTATCCCAATCTGACAGCGCTCACAGAGAGCCACAAGTTCCGGATAGGGGGTGTGGAGTTTCTGGTGCTCCACACCCCGGGACATTCTCCGGGAAGTGTGGTCCTCTGGTCCCCCGGAGAGAAAATCGCCTTCACGGGAGATCTGCTTTTCCGGGAGTCCATCGGCCGAACGGATCTGCCCGGTGGTGACCCGGCGGCCATGCGGGCATCTCTGGAAGTGCTGTTTTCCATGCTTCCGGACGAAACCCGCATCTTTCCCGGACATGGTCCGGAAACCACGGTGGCCCATGAAAAGCAACATAACCCCTTTCTGAGGGACCTTCTGATCCCTGGAGGTTCGTGATGGAAACCGCAACCGGTCTGTATTATGTGGAACAGCATTCTCCCTCCATGCGGTTCGCCTATCGGGTGCGACGTCCCATCTTTTCAGGAAAGACCCGCTTCCAGAAGGTGGACATTGTGGAACTGGACGTGTTCGGGAAAACCGTGTTTCTGGACGAGAAAATCCAGTCGGCAGCGGTGGACGAGTATATATATCACGAATCCCTGGTCCATCCTGTCCTGGTGGCCCATCCCGCACCCCGCAGGGTGTTTGTGGCCGGGGGCGGGGAAGGGGCGACGCTCCGGGAAATCCTGCGTCACAACACGGTGGAGCGGGCGGTGATGGTGGACATTGACGGGGAGTTTGTGGATCTGTGCCGGGTCCATCTTCCCGAGTGGCATCAGGGGGCGTTTGAGGATCCCCGGGTGGAGGTGATCCACGACGACGCCCGCAAATATCTCTTTGACACTGAAGAAGTTTACGATGTGGTGATCTCGGACCTCACCGAACCTCTGGAGGAGGGGCCCTCGCAGCTCCTGTTCACCCGGGAATTTTATGCCGGGGTGCTGGACAGGCTTTCGCCGGATGGTATGCTCGTGGTGCAGTCGGCCAGTGCCGATCCGGTGTATGCCGACTTTGTGGCATCCATCGCCCGGACGCTGGAAGAGCTGTTTCCCGTGGTCCGGGTCTTCTGGGCCTTTGTGTTTTCGTTTCAGATGCCCTGGAGTTTTGTGGTGGCTTCCCGCAGGGTGGACCCTGCCCTCCTGGTGGAAAAAGAAGTGGAGGATCGTCTTCGGGAGCGGGGTGTGGAAGGTCTGCGGTATTACAGTCCTGAACTGCATCCCG
Organism: Caldifarciminota bacterium; assembly: GCA_015490255.1. GTDB lineage: Bacteria > Hydrothermota > Hydrothermia > S141-80 > S141-80 > S141-80. The sequence goes on along the minus strand of WFYF01000137.1, from coordinate 239 downwards.
CCATGTTCCGGTTGCCCGCCTATCTGCGGGAGGTGCTTCAGAAGGGCCGGGTGCTCACAGACCAGGATCCCTATGTCTATCCGGACTGATGTGAGGTGAAACCATGGAGCCTGTTCGCTTTCCCCAGTCTTATCAGGGTTTTGTGCTGGTCCGGGGTGTGGGTCGGGGCTCCACGCCTCTCAATGCCTTTGACAGCGCCCTCCACGATGCCGGTGTGAGCCAGTTCAACCTCCTGAAGG
>WFYF01000136.1 GCA_015490255.1 Caldifarciminota bacterium | reverse complement strand
GGGTATGCCTCACGGTGGAGACGGTCTCACAGGATCGGTTCCGGGTGTTTCTCTCCCCGGAGACCCTGAACAAAACCCATTTCGGCATGGGAGTGGTTCCGGACCAGCCTGTTCACCTTGAGCGTCCCCTTCGTCTGGGGGACACGCTGGACGGTCACATGGTGCTGGGCCACGTGGATACGGTGGGGGTGATCCGGGCGCTGGTGCGCTCCCATGAGGGGGCGCGGATGACGGTGGACGTGCTGGACCCCACCTTTGCCCCCCTTCTGGTGGTCAAGGGATCCATCGCGGTGGACGGGGTTTCCCTCACCATCAACCGGATTGAGGGAACCTGCGTGGAGATCCAGCTCATCCCCCATACCCTGGAACGCACCCATTTTCTCACCAAAGGCGCCGGTGCCCCGGTGAACGTGGAGTTTGACGTGATCGGAAAATATGTGCTGCGCCTGAGCGAGGCCTATGTCCGGTCTTCCTGAAAATGCCGACCGCCTGGTGTTCTCCACAGGGTTCCTCTGGAAAACCCCCCTGCGGCCCTATCTGGACCTGTTTCCCCCTGCAGGTTTCCGGCAGCTGGAGGCCGTGTTTGTGGATGCGCCATGGTCAGAAGACGAAACCCGGGCAGTGGCCCGGGCGGCGCACGAAAGAGGACTCGCCTTCTATTCCCTCCATGCCCCTTTTGTGGACGTGGATCTCACCGCCCCGGATCCGGACCTGTGGAATCGTTCCGTGGAAAAAATCCGCACAGCTTTCCAGATGGGACGGATCCTGGGCGTCAGGGTGGTGGTGATCCATCCCGGTGGGATCTATTCGGACGACCGGGATTCCCGCCGGATGAAGCAGGTCCGAAGGGCGCTGGAGATCCTGGTGCCCGATGCCCGGGCAACCGGGCTCCGGATCGCGGTGGAAAACATGATGCCCAAGTTCTGGGGCCGAAAGCTGGAGGATCTGGTGGCCCTGATGCGAGATCTTCCCGAAGAGGTGGGGGTGTGTATGGACACCTCCCATCTGGTCATGAGCGGAACGGCTGTGGGAACGTTCTGGGAGCACCTGGGGGATCGTGTGATTCACACCCATCTTTCGGACAACTGGGGAGAGGGCATGGACGATCACATCCTCCCTGACGAGAACGGCCGGGTCCCCTGGGATGAGGTGATGGGGGTGCTCCTTTCCCGGGATATCCCCCTGACCTTTGAGATATACAACACTTACGGCGACGTCCCCTTTTCGGAGTTTCTCAAAACCGCCCGGAAACGGATTCAGGAATTCCTGAAAACCTATGCCGCGGAGGGAGAGGCATGAACTTTCAGCGTCTTCGGGGATTTGAGGATCTGCTTCCGGATGAAATGCGCTGGCGTCAGGCATTTCTGCAACGGGTGGAAAGGATTTTCGCCGCCCACGACATCCACTGGATCACCACCCCCACTCTGGAGCGCACCGAGCTGTTTGAGCGGAGCATCGGCGAGGCCACGGACATCGTGGAGAAGGAGATGTTCACCTTTCAGGATCGGGGGGGACGACGGGTCACCCTCCGCCCGGAAGGAACGGCCCCGGTGGTGCGGGCTTTCCTGGAACACCGGATGCAACCGCCCGTGCGTCTGGGGTATTACATCAACAACTTCCGCGCAGAACGCCCTCAGAAGGGGCGTCTTCGGGAGTTCTGGCAGGTGGGCGTGGAATTCCTGGGCTATGCTCACCCGGCCTCCGATGTGCTCCTCATCCAGATCGCCACGGAAATCCTTGAAGCCGCCGGGGTGTCCTCCTGGCGCCTGGAACTCCACACCCTCGGAACGCCGGAAGAACGCAACCACTTTCGGGAGGCCCTCCGCACCTACCTGGCGGGCAAGGATCTCTGTGCAGACTGTCAGCGCCGGCTGGAACGCAACCCCCTGCGGGTGCTGGACTGCAAGGTGGACGCTCCCCGCCTGACGGACGCGCCCCGGCTGGTGGAATTTCTCTCCGAAGAAAGCCGCAGATTTTATGAAGAAGTGCGGGAAGGCCTGGCCCGGCTGGGCATCCCTTTTGAGGAAAATCCCCGGCTGGTGCGGGGACTGGATTACTATACCCACACGGTCTTTGAG
>WFYF01000135.1 GCA_015490255.1 Caldifarciminota bacterium | reverse complement strand
AGACCATCCTGAGCACCCGGGTCCGGGTGGCCCGGAATCTGGAGGCCTTTCCCTTCCCGCCGGTGGCCCGGGAGGAAGACCTCTCCCGCACGTGGGAACTCCTGCACGAGGTGCTTCCCGGTGTGGCGGGGGAACTTGTTTTCTTTGAGAACCTCACCCTGTCGGATCTGGAACGGCTCTTTCTGATGGAGCGGAAACTGGCCTCTCCCGACCTGGTCCGGCGGACCCTTCCCGGCGTGGGCGGCGCCTTTCTGCCGGATGAGCGCCTTTCGGTCCTGATCAACGAGGAAGACCACCTGCGCATTCAGGTGTTCCGCCCGGCCTTCAACCTGGACGAGGCGTATGAAGAGGCCCTCACCCTGGACCGGGCCCTCGGAGAACGGGTGGAATACGCCTTTCTGGGCGACTTCGGCTTTCTCACCGCCTCTCTGACCAACACGGGCCTCGCCGTCCGGATCTCGGTTCTGGCCCACCTCCCGGGGATCGTGCTGGCCAAAAAGATCCAGGATTTCGTGGAGGTGGTGCGCAAAAGCGGGCTGTCGGTGCGTGGGCTGTATGGGGAATGGAGCCAGGCCAAGGGGAATCTCTTTCAGATCGCCACGGCCCAGACCCTGAACCTTTCGGAGGAGGACCTGTTAGAGCGCTTCCGGCTGGGCATGTCCCGGATCCTGAAACTGGAAAAATCCGCCCGGGAGGAATTGCTTTCCGACTATCGCCTGGCGCTGGAGGACAAGATCTACCGGGCCCTGGGGGTGCTGAAACACGCCCGCTCCATTTCCTTTGACGAAGCGGCCATCCACCTCTCCTTCCTCCGGCTGGGAGTGGGGCTGGGGATCCTGATGGACCTGCCCCTTTCGGCCCTGAACGAGATGCTCTTCTTCAGTCAGGTGGCCCATCTCCAGATGATCCTGGGTCCCACGGAGAGCGTGGAGGAACGGGACGCCCGGCGGGCCACCTATTTGCGGACCAAACTCCAGGCCTATGCCGTCTGAACAGGAGGTGTGCCATGCTGCGGATCGGTGACGCGGCGGTGGATTTTTCCCTGCCCGGTGTGGACGGGAAGACCTATACCCTGAAAGATTTCTCTAAAAAACTTCTGGCCGTGGTGTTCAGCTGCAACCACTGCCCCTATGTCCATGCCTGGGAGGACCGGATCATCCGGATCGCGAAGGACTATGCCGACGTGCTGGATATGGTGCTCATCAACGCCAACGACCCGGAGCAATATCCGGAGGACTCCTTTGACAACATGAAAAAGCGGGCGCAGGAGAAGGGCTATCCCTTTCCCTATCTGTTTGACGCCTCCCAGGAGATTCCCCGGGCCTATGGCGCCACCCGCACGCCGGAGGTGTTTCTGTTTGACGAAAAGCGGAGACTCCGGTATCATGGGGCGGTGGACGACAGCACGGATCCGAACGCGGTGAAGCAGCATTATTTCCGGGATGCGGTGGAGGCCCTCCTGAAGGGTGAAGACCCCCCGGTGGCCGAGACGCCGCCGGTGGGGTGCACCATCAAGTGGCGGCGATAAGGCGGCTGGATCAGTTCCTGGTGCGGGCGGGGGTGGTGAAACGGCGCACCCTCGCCCAGAAGCTCCTCAAAGAAGGTCGGGTGGTGGGTCCGGACGGTCCTCTGAAGCCCGCCACCCCGCCCCAGGAAGGCCTGGAGTTCCGGATTCTTCGCGGAGTGTGGGAGGAGCGGTTCCGGATCGTGTCGGTGGATCCGCCCCGGGTGGAGGCCCTGGGCAGAAGCCGGAGTGAGGTCGCGCCGGTGCGACGGAAACTGGACGAACTCATGGACCTCCTGGAAGAACCCTTCCTGCCGTGTGAGGAGGAGCGGGATTGAACGCCTTCACCGTGAATATGCCCTCCGATGTCCCGTACAGAAACCTTTAAATTGAAAGCACGCTTTTCAGGGGTGCCGTACAGATTGATACGAACGGCTTCTTCCGGCCGGTTTCATGGGGCCCCGGGATATGTTCCGGGGTATTGCCCGGCAGCCTTTTCCCGGGCTTTCTGTCCGCTTTCTTCCCGAAGTCGGGTGGCGCGGGATCATTCCTCCTCTGTCGGAAAGAGCGGAATTT
>WFYF01000134.1 GCA_015490255.1 Caldifarciminota bacterium | reverse complement strand
CCTGGACGCAGCCGGGAGGATTCTTGCCCGAAAACCCTGCCGGGAAGGTGTGTTTCTCGCGTTTTCCGGCCGGGGCGTGATGTTTGTCCGGGGGAATCGGGCATCTCGTGCGCTCAAAATCGTGCGCATCCGATAAAAAACGGGGGCGTTGCCGCCCCCGTGATGTCCTGTCGTCCGTGTCCGACCTTCAGAGGTCGGACCATACCGTCACGGAGATCCGCCGCCCCGGCTCCCACACCTTCACCCCCGCGGCGAAGGGGTTGCGCAGATAGGAAAGGTGCCGGTAATACAGTTCGTTGGTCAGATTTTCCACCCCCACCTCCAGACGCAGGGCTTTCCACACGGCCGTGATCCCGGCATCCACCCGATACCATGCCGGGGTGGGTGTTTCGTTCAGTTCCGGGTTCACGCGATCCTGGCGGGCCTCATACACCACGGCCAGTCGGGGCGTCAGGGCCCAGGATCCCATCTCCCAGCGAGGACGGGCCTCCACCCGCAGGTGAAGGGGTGGAATTTCCGAAAGGGGCCTCCGGTCCGTGAGGTTTTCCGCCCAGGTGTAATGGCTTTCCAGATGAAGGAACCGGAACTGTCCCAGGAGCCGGAACCCGGTCATGAAGGCGTCCACGTTCCGGTAGGTCTGGATGGGGATGCTGTCGGCCGCCGTCCGGCCTGGCTCCACATAGTTCACCACATAGGAGGCGTGGGTCTCCAGGGAAAGGGCGAACGGAGCAATCTGCACAGGGATCTGAGCCCGGAACGCCCCCTTGAAAGCGGGACGCAGGTCAGGGTTCCCCACCCAGTAAGGCTGCTGCCGGTTGTTCATCTTCCCCCGTTTGAGTTCTATATACAGCGCTTCCGGCTCCGGAGCCTCGGTGGCCCCCTCCAGGAAGAACCGCACATCCCTCCAGCGGGCGGTGGTGTTGAGGGCCAGGAGGGGGAAAACCCGGGAGATCCGGGCCTCCGGGGTCACAAGATCCAGGAGATCCCGGCGGTTGTCCGCCCGCTCCACATACGCCAGGCCCGCACGGCCCTGAAACTGGAGACCTTTCCAGCGAAACGCACGGCCCACGGTTCCCCGAATCTGCAGGATGTCCAGCATCCGCTGCTCGGTGGTCATGGGCATGTTGTTCATGCTCATCCGCACCGTATTATCCGCAATCCACCGGCGGACGGAGATGTCATAGGTTTTCCGGTCCGTGAGCCCGGCCACCCAGGTCCGGGCATCCGTTTCCATGAACATTCTGTCGGAGACGGTTCGCAGGCCGTTGTCCATGAGATGCCGGAACCCGCTGGCATAAAGGCGATGTCCTCGCGCTTCCAGAAACGCCTCCCAGCCCAGGTTATCCCGTTCATCCATGAGGAGATAGGGGAAGAGCACGTCCCGGTAGGAAGCCACTCCCAGTCCATAGGCCAGCGCTTTTTCCGGCCACATTCCCCGGAAGCTGGCTTCAGCGATCTCATAACCTGAAGTGGCTTCAGGCCGGTATCCGTACAGGTCCTGGACACTTCTCCCTGCGGCGTCCACATAGGGCCTGGCCCGGGTATAGCGGGTGTAGATGCCCTGGTGGCGTGCCTCCAAAGCCGCTCCCATGTCCAGGCCCGTTTCGGCCATGCCAAACGCCTGGAAATATCCCCGGGAGAGAAAACCAGCCCCGGGGACACGGCGCTCCACAGCCAGCATACCTCCCAGGCCTGCGGCGATATCAGATGAAGAGAGGACCAGCCGGGCTTTTTCCACCTCCAGCGGGTTGATCCTGACCACAGGGACGTCCATCCGGTTGGGACAGGCGTTGTGGACATGTTGACCGTCCAGGGTCATGGCAATGTCCCCACGGCGAAAACCGTCCACGAAGAGGTCCGAGGCAAAGGTCGGGCCCCGGCGCACAAGATCCACCCCGCTGGCCTCCAGGACCCGGGGCACCGCATCCCGAACCGGGGGGAGATCATAGGTCCACCGGGAGGCTTTCGCGGTTACCTCAATGGTGGGCAGAATGGTCAGAATGCCGGCTTTGAGAGAATCTTCCAGTGTCGGTGGCGGTGCCTGCCCGGCCTGGGCGAACACCATCCACACCGCCAGCGCCTTCATGGTTTTTCCTCCTTGTGCGTTTGACCGGGGGAACTCTTCTGACCGGAAGGCTGCCATTGCCGGCTCAGAATCCACTCTATCATCCAGCGAATTTCGTAATCTTTGAACCCCTCCCCCGTTTTGTCCGGACACTCTTCCAGAGGGACATCCTTCCACCGGCCCCGTACCCCCTTCTTCACCCGTTTCACCAGGGCCCGGATCGTGTCCGGGTGGGCGGGATAGCGCGCGGCGATGGCTTCAAAAGAAGGCCCTCCGATGGTGTTTCGGATGTCGTGACAGTTGGTGCACCCCATGGTGCGAAAGAGCCGCTTCACCTCCTGGGGAGGCGGTTTCTGGGGTTCACGGGACGTGCACCCCGCAAGAAAAGCCAGGGCGAGAAAAACGACACCCCTGCCCATGTCAAAAATCCTTCCGCTGGAACCGGACCGCAGCCTGGAAGGTGGGGAAGACCACCCACACCATAAGCGCCAGCACCGCGGTCACCGTTCCCCACGCCGAACCCAGGAACTTTTTGAACACCGCGGCGGTGAACCCCATGAGCGCCGCCACGTCCATCTGCATCAGCACCAGCAGGCGCACCAGATCCAGCGGGTTGAGAAAGGAAAGTCCCACCGCGATTTTCTCCACCGGATACGCCGAGGCCAGGATGATCACCGTGAGAATGAGGCCGTCATAGAAAAAGGTCAGGGCCATCCACACCAGAAGCCCCACCGCCAGGGCCTTGAGACGGTCCTCAAAGGCGAAGGCCAGCCACAGGGCAATCCCGAGGAAGATCTGGCTCAGCAGGATTCCCCCGGCCACCATGAGGGCTCCCAGGGGCGCATAGGATACATGGCCGGCCAGATAAAACACCATGGGCAGACCCATGCCCACGAGCAGGCTCAGAGCGAGGGGTCCGCCGATCCCGCCCCAGTATCCCCAGAACACCGATCGGCGTGCCACCGGCTGGGTGAGGGTGAGGAGGATGAAATTCCGGTTGTTGAAGAGATACGTGAGGGAGAAGATCAAGCTCACCAGGGGGACCACCATGAGCACCAGGTTCAGAAGGGAAAGCAGGATCCGGGAGGGTTCCTCAAAGAAGGTGAAGAAGGCGATGGACAGCGCGAGGAAGAAGGCGGTATAGAAAAAGATCCAGGAGCTCCGGAGCACGTCCCGGGCCACCCACCGCATGATTTTCCAGGTCATTCCCCGTTCCCTCCGTTTGCTCCGGCCATCAGCCGGGCCACCGCACGCTCCATAGAGGTCTCTCCCGTGTGATCCAGCAGATCGTCCCGGGACCCTTCAAACACCACCCGTCCCTCAAGCAGGAACACCACCCGGTCTGCAAGAGTTTCCAGCTCGCTGATGATATGGGACGTCAGAACAATGGTTTTCCCCCTGGCCTTCTCTTCCTGAATTCGTTCCTTGAAGAGGGCGTTGCTCAGGGGATCCAAACCCGCCGTGGGTTCGTCCAGGATGAGAATGGGGGGGTCAAACATCAGAGCCACCACCATGCCCACCTTCTGCCGGGTTCCTCCCGAAAGCGTCCCGAAGGGCTTGTCCAGAAAGGCCTCCAGCTGGAGCCACTGGATCCAGGGTTCCACCTTCACACGCTGTCCACGGATATCCTGAACCCAGTCCAGGATTTCCTCCACCGTGAGGCTCTCGGGAAACTGGACCATCTGGGGCATATAGCCGATATGCCGGCGGATTTCCGGATGTCCGGTGACGGGCTCTCCCATCACCCGAATCTCCCCCTCCTGAGGCAGCACCAGCCCCAGAATGCACTTGAGCAGCGTGGTTTTCCCGGAAGCGTTGGGGCCCACCAGGGCGGTGACCCCCCGGGGGAACCGGACCGAAACCCCTTTCAGGGCTTCAACGCTGTCGTATCGCTTGGTGACGTTTCGGACTTGGACCATACGATCCTCCCCATGAGCGGACGATCATCTTCAATCGCCGAGGGCAAAAGCACCGGAAGAAGCCGCTCGGCGTATTGCAGCAGATATTCCAGCGGGCTGTGGAGCAGAATCGCCGCCGCCGGATATTGCTCCACCAGCTGGGTGAAGAGGGTCATGGGACGGTGGGGCACGTCCCCATATCCGTCCCGGTTGAGATCATAGCCCACATAGGCCGACCAGAAGTTGTAAAGATAGGCGTTGTAGTTCCGGGAAGCGTTGGTGGAAGCCTCAAAGGTGTTGTCCAGGACGTTGTTATACATGAAGCTCATGCCCATGGAATTTCCCAGCACCCGCAGCGCCCATCCGTTTTTTTCAAACACGTTGCCCCGCACAAGCATGCGATCCGAACCCTCCACATACAGGGCAACGGTGTTTCGCCGGAAAACGTTCTGCTCCACATCCGAATCGTAAATCTCTTTGAGCAGAAGGCCATAAGAAGCACCCCCCCAGTTGTCTTCAAACCGGTTTTCCGACAGCCGGGTCCTCCGGGAATACATCACCGCAACCCCGGCCCCGCATCGCCGGAACACGTTCCCCCGAAACTCGTTGTCGTCGGAGAACATGAAATGCATGCCATAGCGCACGTGATCCTCGCTGATGTTGTTCAGGATCTTGCTGTCCCGGACGAACTCCAGGTAAATGCCGTCCCGGTGACGGGAAAGATGGTTCCCCTCAATGAGGATGTTGTAACTGCTCCAGACATGGATGGCATTGCCGGAAAAGTTCTCCGTCCGGCCCGGTCCCCGAATCGTGTTGTTCCGAACCACACACGTATTGGCGGATTCCAGATATATGGCAAAAAAGTTATCCAGAAACGTGTTGTTCTGAATGATGCAGTTTTTGCTGTTCCGGATCCGGAGGGCCGCCTGATCCTCCATAAAGCTGATCCCCGACCCCCGGAAGGTGAAACCCTCAATCCGAAATCCGTTCACGCTGTCCACCACCAGGATTTCGTATTTTCCTTCCCCGTCCAGGACCGGGTTGTCCTCCCCGATCAGGGTGAGAGATTTGCGCACCACCAGGGTGCTCTCCCGATAGACCCCACCAAGAACATACACCGTCGCCCCCACCGGGGCCCGCTCCAGGGCTTCCCGCAGCGACGAGATCTCGCAGGTGGGACACACGGTGAGGGCGGCGGGTGCGGAAGGCGTTTGAAGCAGATCAATTTCCACCACCTCCTGTTCCGGAGGGACGACCATCATCAGCACAAGCAGAAGGGCATTCATGGTTCTTCAGGGAGTGGCCGGCGCGCCGTGCATTTTCATGTCCATATGTCCGGACATCCGCCGCACGCGTTCCATCAGGCCGCTCTGGCGAATCACGTTGGGCAGGTCCTCAAAGGTGAGTTCCAGCCCGTCGTATTTCATCTTGAAGGCTTCCATGTTCTCCCGCGAGGCAAAGGCGGCGAGGTTCACGCCCATGGGGCTGCGCATTTTCGGACTCTGGAGGAAAAAGGCCTTCTCGGCATCCACCCATTCCTGCGTTTCAAAGTCCTTCACCCAGAAGCGCTTCACCTCGGCCGGGTCCACGGTGCCATCCAGGGTGGCGGCGATCATGCATTCAATGGCGTCAAACTTGTAGATCCGTCCCTTTTTCGTGACGATCTCGGCGGCAAACCGGGGATCCGTGATGGTCATTTTGCAGAACGCGCAATTGTCCCGCCCATAGGCGATAGCCTCCGGTTTGTCCGAGCACCCCAGAAACACCAGCGTGAGCATCCCCAGCAGGGTCCATCCCCATCGCATGTCATGCCTCCTGCCTGCGTGCCCGCCACAGGAGGATCAGGGCCAGCCACCCCGCGGCGGCCGCCACGATCAGGCCCAGACCTCCCGCATGCGGCCAGGCTTCCACATAGAAGTTCAGTAGTTCCTTCGGACCAATAAGCGGCGGTGTGAAGGGCTCAATCCGGATGGCCGCAGAGGGATCCAGATCATGCCCATAATGATAGAGCCATTTATAGAAATCCACAAGGGAAACCAGCGCGAAAAGGGTATAGGTCAGCACCCACGAGGCCACGAGCTTGAAGGCGCCACTCCACGCTGCAAGGAGCGCCCAGAGGATGAACACGGCAAAGGCGATGGGGAAGACTTTGAACTCCAGGAACTGCGTGCTCTCAATGGGCTTCATGCCGATGTAGTGGTTCACGATGTCTATCTTGTCCACGTCCCCTGCAACCCGGTTGGCCTTGATGTACATCACCAGACCTTCAGGATACTGGGGGGCGTCCAACTTATAGGTCCACAGGGGGAACACGTAGGCCGACGCCACCCCTATGGCCGCCACAACCATCAGGATCCTGACCCATTTCATGGTGCACCTCCTTTTTTGGGAAAAAAGAGGGGGGAGGCCCACCCTCCCCCCTCTTCCGTGTTGTGCCAAAGACCGTGTTTATTTCTGTTCCTGACCGGCCCAGTACCAGTAGAGCTTCGTCTTCGCGTTGCGCGGGGACACCCGGACGTAACCCTGCATCTCCTGGTGGAGGGCCGAGCAGAAGTCTGTGCAATAGAAGGGATAGACACCGGGAGCCTTGGGCACCCACTTCAGGGTGAGGGTCTGACCGGGCATGATCAGGATGTTGGCGTTCTGGGCACCGTACACCGCGAATCCGTGGGGGATATCCCAGTCCTGCTCCAGGTTGGTCACATGGAAATACACCGTGTCGCCCACCCGGATGCCTTCAATGTTGTCCGGCGCGAAGTGGGTCCGGATGGCGGTCATATAGACGTCCACCCGGCGACCCTTGCGCACCACCTTCACAGCATCCTGGGACTTGACCGCATAGGGGTGGTGGTTTTTCTCCAGCGGATAGATCTTCACCTGACGCTGGGTCACGAGATCCGCCTTGATCCCCTGGGCGTAGTGAGGCTCACCCATGGTGGGGAAGTCCAGGAGCATCTCCATCTTGTCGCCGGTGATGTCAATGAGCTGGGCGGACTGGGCCAGTTCCGGTCCGGTGGGGAGATACCGGTCTTTGGTGATCTTGTTGAGGGCAACCAGATATTTGTCCCAGGGTTTGCGGGAGTCGCCGCCGGGAATCATCAGGTGGCCGATAGAGTAATACACGGGGATCCGGTCCAGAATCTTGCCGTCCTCATAGCGCCACTTCACCACTTCGGAGGAAATGAAGCAGGAGGTGTAGACGTTGCCCCGGGTGTCAAACTCGTTGTGGAGCGGCCCAAGGCAGAGGTTGGGCACCTCTTTGTGGAGCACCGCCTCGTATTTCAGCACCGGAATGCCGTATTCCTCACCCGCAAACTGCTTGTTCTTGATGGCGTTGATCATCTTGCTGAAGGAGAACACCGAGATGGTGGCCGAGAGTTTTCCGCCGGGGATGATGTATTCGCCGGAGGGATCCACGTCCACGCCGTGGGGGGATTTGGGCGTGGGGATGTAATAGATCATGCCCTCACACTTCTCCGGACGGAGGATGGTGACGGAGGTCTTCTTTTCGGAAATCGCCATCTGCTTCTCTTCATCCCAGTAGTTGTGGTAATAGGTCACCCGCATCTTCTCGCCCTTGCCCTCCTTCAGGCAGGCCTCCGCCCGCTTCCAGTTCACCGCAGCGATATAGTCCTTGTCTTTCTGGGAAGCATGGCGCTCCAGGAGGGAATAGGCCTCCTCGGAGTTGTAGGAGGTGAAGAAGCACCAGCCATGGGACGGACCCTTTCCGCAGTGGGCCAGGTCATAGTCAAAGCCGGGCACCAGGATCTGGAAGCCGATGTCCATCATGCCGGTCTGGGGATCCACCTTCACGAAGGTGAGGGTGCCCTTGAAGTTCCCCTTGTATTTGGAGATGGGCATGTCTTTCTGGGGGATGGGCACGGAGAAGCGGGTTCCGGCCACCACGTATTCGGAGTTCTGGGTGATGAAGGGAGAGGGGTGGTTTCCACCGGAGTTGGGAATCTCAATGATGTCCACGGTGTGGAAGGTGGCCAGGTCAATCCGGGCGATGCGGGGCGTGTTGTTGGCGTTGATGAAAAGCCAGCGTCCGTCCGGAACCCCGTTGGTCTGGGAAAGCTCCGGATGGTGAGTGTCATCCCAGGGCACGAACCCCTGGGACGTCATGAGCATGGGCTTGGTCTCCTCGGAATACCCGTATCCGTTCTCGGGGTTCACCGAAAAGACCGGCACGATCTTCAGCAGTCGCCCGGACGGCAGCCCGTGGACCCCGATCTGACCGTTGAACCCCCCGGACATGAAGGCATAGAACTCGTCGTGCTCACCGGGGGCCACATAGACCTTCTTCGCCGCATCCCGGGCGAGCTTCCGGACCTTGGTGGCCCCCACCATGGTGAGGGCGGCCACCGCCACCAGCATACCCCATTTCCAGGACCATCCACGCATCCTGCAACCTCCTTGTTCAGCCTGTGGTGCCTGCCGCCAAAGGTGCAAAAGCGTTGCCACAATCTCCCATCTTCCCATCCGCCCCCTGTCTCAAAGATGGGACGACCGACCGGCACCCCTGTTCCAGTTTTGAAATAAGGGCCCTTTTATCCTTTTTGGAGGCAAAGACCATTCCCATCGGCGTGTGTCGTTGCATGGGAGGGGTCATTTCTTTTCTTCCGCGTCCACCTGCCGGAAATACTCCAGAAGGGCCCGGGCGTCCTCTTCGGTGACGTTCTGGTTGGTCATGGGAACGTAATACATCCCGAGAAGGGTTTTGGCCAAATCGTCCTTCTGGACCATCTCCGTCGGGTTCAGGATCATGTTCATGATCCACTCGGGACGACGACGCTTGGTGATCCCCCGAAGCGGCGGTCCCACCACCCGCTGATCCAGCTGGTGGCAGGCCGTGCATTTGAGCTTGAAGATCTCCTCCCCTTTCTTCACAAGCTCCGGATCCAGGGTGTCTGCAAGGACCACCGTGTCCACGGGCCCCACGCCTTTCCCCGGATAGAACTCATCCGGATTGATTCCCTGCGCCCCCAGCGCCGCCGGAACGGCCAGGGCAATGCCCACCGCCATGGTCATCCATCCCTTCATGGTGAATCCTCCTTCTTGTGAGAGGTTTGATCCTTTTCCTTCATCCCGGGAAGAGTCTCCCCCTTGAGGTCGCTCACCGTGGTGCGGGAAAACAGCCCGAGCATGGCATCCCGCACCGGCATCCACTGATCGTGGAGGGGACAGGGGTTTTCCCCTCCGCATTCAGGCAGCCCGAGCACGCACTGCTCCAGGACCCTCCCTTCAAGGGTTTCCACGATCTCCATCAGGCGGAGTTCGGAAGGGTTCACCCCGAGCATCATGCCGCCACCGGGCCCTTTGCGGGTGATCACCCAGCCGCGACGGGCTGCCCGCTGCACCAGCTTGGCAAGAAAGGACGGGGGGATGCCCAGAACCCGCGCCACCTCCCTCACCGGGACCGGCGCATCCTGCTCCCGGAGATAGACCAGGAGCCTCACCACATAACCTGTTTCCTTTGAAAGCATCATGGCCGCATCTCAATTCAGGATTTTTGGGTCCGAATATTATTATACGCCTTCTCGCAGGGAACCGCAACCTCAGACAACCCTTTGCAAATAGACGCAGGGGTCCCGTCCGGGACCCCTGCAGAGACTGCCCCTGGCGGAGACGCAACGATTTCTGTGTGCCTCACCCAGCGTGCAAACTTCGCACTGAATTTTCCTGCGGATGATGCGAATTTATGATAAAAAGACCTTCATATCCATATATTAAGGCCCGCCCGTCCAACTGTCAAGGCACCACAATCTGAAAATCGGGAGAGACTTCGGACATTTTGACCCGTCCGGAAAAACGTTTACATTCGAGGGTGTATCATAGGGGAGTCGGGGGAGGAGTGGAAATGTCTGGAAAAGGCAAGAGGAAACGGTACACGGAAGCCTTCAAACTCCGGGTGGTCCGGGAATATGAGGAGGGGGCTTCCCTGTCCTCTCTCCGGCGGAAATACGGCATCGGAGGCACCATGACCATCAAGCGGTGGATTGATCAATACAGCGTGCATCCACCGGCAACCCCTGCGAAGGAAAACGACGCTGAAGCGGAGGTCCGGAGACTCCGCCGCCGGAT
>WFYF01000133.1 GCA_015490255.1 Caldifarciminota bacterium | reverse complement strand
GATCAGCTCCTCCATGCCCCGATAAACCTGGTCCTTGGGTGGGGGCACGATCTTGAAATCGTCGAGGAGAACCGGTCCCTCCGGCATCCGGTCCAGCAGCTGGTTCAGGATCCGGACCGATTCCCGCATCTCGTCCATCCGGACCATATACCGGGCAAACACGTCCCCTTCATCCCGCACCGGCACCTCAAAGTCCACCCGGTCATAAACCAGATAGGGCTCCAGCTTCCGGAGATCCCGGTTCACACCGGAGGCCCGCAGGGCCGGTCCTGTGACCCCGAGAGAAACCGCTTCTTCTGCACGGAGAACCCCCACACCCCGGGTCCGCGCCAGAAAGATGTCGTTCCCGGTGACCAGAGTGTGCCACTCCCGGAGTTCGCGAAGGAAATTGTCCAGAAAAGCCCGGAGTTCGTCGGTCCAGCCCGGAGGGAGATCGGCCATCACGCCGCCAATTCGCATATAGGTGTTGTTCATCCGCTGGCCAGACGCCATTTCCAGCAGGTCCAGAACCTTCTCCCGTTCCCGGAAGGCATAGAAGAAGGGCGTGAGGGCACCGAGATCCAGCAGCGAAGTGCCGAACCACACCAGATGGGACTCCAGACGGGAGAGCTCCGCCATGATGGTCCGGATGAACTGGGCACGTTCCGGAGCCTCCACCCCCAGGAGTTTCTCCACCGCCAGGACATAGCCCAGGTTGTTGATCAGGGGAGAAAGATAATCCATCCGATCTGTCCAGGGAAGCACCTGAAAGTAGTTCCGATGTTCGGCGATTTTTTCCGTCCCCCGGTGAAGGTATCCGATGATGACTTCGGCCTTCTGAATCACCTCACCGTCCAGATGGAGACGGAGGCGCATCACCCCGTGGGTGGCGGGGTGCTGGGGGCCCATATTGAGTTCCAGGATCTCCGTCTGGAGACCGGTTTTCTGGCGAAAGCTCACGTCAAACATGGTTCTCTCCTCAGATGGGCTCAGGCAGCGGTGGACGTTTCCGGAGGGGATAGTCCTTCCGGAGGGGATGTCCCGGGAAACCCTCCCAGAGCAGAATCCGCTTCAGGTTGGGATGGCCGGTGAAAACGATGCCGAAGAGGTCATACACTTCCCGCTCCAGCCACAGGGCACTCCGGAAAAGGTCTCCCACGCTTTCCACCGTCGGGTCCTCTTCCGGCACCCGGGTCTTCACCCGCAGACGCACGGGTTCAAGGGAGCGGGCCAGGTGATAGACCACCTCAAACCGCTCCTCCCGGCGTCCCAGCCAGTCCACCGCCGTGAGATCCACCAGCAGATCCATGCCCCACGCTTCCTGAAGATGCCGGAGGGCTTTCCGGACCTGGTTCCGGGGAACTTCCACTGTGGGCATATCCGTGGCAGGCTGGAGACGGGCTTCAAACCGTTCCACAAGATCGTTCAGAACATTATCAGGACGGGAAGTTTTCATCAGAAGAGCCTCCCGGACTGCTGGATTTTCCTCTGGAGGGTCATGATGGCATAGATCAGGGACTCCGGACGGGGGGGACAGCCCGGGACATACACGTCCACGGGCACCACCTGGTCCACTCCCTGGAGCACCGCATAGGAGTTGTAGGGCCCTCCCACCGAAGAGCAGCTCCCCATGGAAATCACCCATTTGGGTTCGGGCATCTGTTCATAAAGCCGGCGAAGCACCGGCGCCATCTTCAGAGTCACCGTTCCGGCGACGATCATGAGATCCGCCTGGCGGGGGGAGGCCCGAAAAACCTCGGCACCGAAGCGGGCCAGGTCGTGGCGGGGGTCCGTGGAGGCCATCATCTCAATGGCGCAGCAGGCAAGTCCGAAGGTGAGGGGCCAGATGGAGTTCTTCCGGGCCCAGTTCACCATTTTTTCCACCGTGGTCAGGAGAAGGGTGGAGCGCAAAAGCTTCTCCACGGCCGTTTCTTCATCCACCGTGGAGATGCGGTATTCCGCTACTCCCATTGGAGTCCTCCCCGTTTCCAGTAATAAAGGTATGCCACAAAAAGCATGCCCACAAAGAGGGCGATTTCCACCACGCCGGCCAGGGCAAGGTCTTTCGCCTGCACCGCCCAGGGATACAGGAAGGCGATCTCCACGTCAAAGATAAGAAACAGGAGGGCCACACGATAGAACCGGATGGGGAGCTGGGCGTCGGCGGGCATTCGGGGAATCACACCGGATTCATAGGGCTCGGCCTTGGCGGGTTCTCCCCGGGATCGGGGAGAAAGCAACCGCGAGAGCAAGACCACCAGGCCCACATATCCGAACGCCAGCACGAAAACCACTCCGAGAAGGGCGAAGACGTTCATGGTTTTCTCCTGTTTGGCGCTGATTATACGCTTCTCACGGCGGACCATCAAACACCCGGCGATTTGACCTTACCCTTATGAGGATATATAATAAGCCCCGACGCTGCCGGGGTGGCGGAATTGGCAGACGCGCATGGTTGAGGGCCATGTGCCCGCAAGGGCGTGCGGGTTCGAGTCCCGCCCCCGGCACGCTTTTTTCTGACCATGGTTGACGATTACGGATACATCAACGCACGCATCCGGGCATACAAGAGTCGCCTGCTGGATGTGGAAGTGTATGAAGAGCTTCTGCGGGCATCCTCGGTGGAGGATGTGGCCCGAGGGTTGCGGGAAACTCCTTATGGCGAAGATCTGATCCGCATCGCCGAAGAGCTGGATCCGGAGGACCGCATTCAGCGCGCCCTGCACCGGAACCTGAGCCGGACCTATCGCAAGATCATCGCCTTCTCCGGTGGTCGCCCCCGGGAACTTCTGGAGGTGGTGTTTGGACGATACGATGTCCACAACCTGCTGTCCATCCTTCGGGGGAAAATCATCGGGATCGGCCCGGCGGAAATCCGCCTTTCCCTGCTCCCTGCCGGAGTGCTGGATCCCACCCGCCTGGAGGATCTCCTGGCCCGGGAGACCGCCCGGGACGTGCTGGAGGTGCTGGCCACCTGGAACCTGACCCTTCCTTTCCGGCTCACCCGGGACGTGTTCAAGGCCGCGGAAGCGGGACGGGTGGACCTTCTGGAGCAGCACCTGGTGAGCGGGTATGTGGCCTGGGCCAGCGAACGCCTGGCCTCCCGGGATCCCAATGCCGGCTTGGTCCGCCATATCCTGGAGCTCTGGATTGACGTCCGGAACATCCTGGGGGTGCTTCTGTTTGTTCGGGACGGCATTCGCCCCGCAGGGCGAATGATCTGGCTGGAGGGGGGGCATCTCTCGCCGTCCCGGCGCCGCCGTCTCCTGGAGGCGCAGTCTTTTGAGGATGTGCGGAACGCCCTTCGGGGAACGGCCTTCGGGGATGCCGTTCCCGGCGGGCTTTCCCCCGTGGATCTCCCGGCGGTGGAGCGCAAACTGGAAGAACGCATGATCCGGCATGCCCTGGAAGCCCGCAAAACCGATCCCCTGGGCATCGGTATTCCTCTTTCCTATATTTACGCCAAAGACAACGAGGTCACCAACCTCCGGATGATCACCTACGGCAAAGCCTTCGGGTTCGGTGCCCGGGAGATCCGGGAATACCTGGTCCTTCCTGAGACCGAGACCGTATGATCCGGTTCTGGGGAACCGTCCTGGGGATCTTTCTGCTGCTCCTCTTGCTGGGGCTTCTCTATCCACGGGTGAAGGACCTTCCCCAGCGGGGCCGGAAAGTGGGCTGGGTGGAGATTCACGGCCCCATTGTGGACGTTTCCCGCACGCTGGACTGGATTGACGAACTTTCAGAGCAGTCCGTCCGCGCGGTGTTTCTCCACATTGACAGTCCCGGCGGAACCGTCGGGGGAAGCCAGGCCCTCTATTTCGCCCTCAAACGCCTGAAGCGGGAAAAGGACATTCCCATCGTGGCGTATATCCCCTCTCTCGGCGCCTCCGGAGCCTATTATGTGGCTTCCGTTGCAGACAAAATCGTGGCCCAGCCCGGTGCCATCGTCGGGTCCATCGGCGTGATCGCCCAGCTTCCGGAATATTACGAGCTCGGTGAGAAGATCGGGATCCGCATGCGCACCTTCAAGGCCGGAAAACTCAAAGACGCGGGAAATCCCTGGCGGCCCATGCAGAAAGAAGAAGCAGCTTATTTTGAACATCTCCTTCAGGAAATGCACGATCAGTTCATCCGTCACGTGAGCGAAGGCCGGCATCTCCCGCCGGATTCCATCCGCCCCTATGCCGACGGCCGGGTGTTCACCGGTGAGGAGGCCAGGACCTATGGGTTGGTGGATCTCGTGGGCTCCTTCGCCGAAGCGGAAAGCCTTCTGAAGGAGCTCGCCGGGATCAAGGGCGATCCGGTGTACGTCTATCCCCCTGCTCCTCCCAAGCCCCTGCTGCGCCGGCTTTTGGAGGGGTCGGTGGGATCGGTGCCTTCCCTTTCGTCCCTGCTCAAGCCGTACCCCCAGGTGCTCTATCTCTGGACGGGCCCGTGATGGACGTGGTGTTCGGAGAAGTCGGCCCCGTGGATATCGTCGTCCTTGCTCCGCATCCTGATGATGCCGAACTGGCGATGGGCGGAACCCTTTTCAAAATG
>WFYF01000132.1 GCA_015490255.1 Caldifarciminota bacterium | reverse complement strand
GGTGGCCCATACCCTGGCCACGGGGAAATGGACCCACGACTATCCCATCACGCCGGAAGAAGCCCGGGAACTGGGGCTCCCGGTCCGCACCGAGATCCCGCCGGAGGTGTATGAGCTCATGAACCTCTATCCCCAGCCCCAGCACATGGCACCTTCGGTGGAATATCTTCCCCGGGGAGGGAACCTGGATGACCGAACCCGAAAAGCCGTTTGAGGGCCAGCCCGAGGTGGTGGAGGAGGCCATCCTCCACCTGAAGGAAGCCGCGGAGAAAGCGCCGGAATTGGAAGGGGTCCCCACCGGGGTGGAGGGTCTGGACGATCTCTTTTTCACCGTCACGTGGCGGAAAGGCCGGGCCGTCCGGAAGCCTCTCGGCGGCATTCCTCGGTATGCGGTGATGAACCTCACAGGGGTGGCCGACACAGGAAAAAGCCTGATGGTGGAGCAGTACGCCCTCACCCAGGCCGGTCGGGGGGAGCGGGTGGCCTTCATCACGGTGGAATCGCCCGCGCCTTTCGTGGCCATGGGCATGAAGGAGCGGGCCCGGGCCATGGGGCTGGATCCGGAGGTGGTGGAGGAAAACGTGGTGTTTCTGGATGCGGCCAGCGTTCATCGTCTGCGGGAGGACCTCCCGAGTTTGCTGGCCACCCTGGCCCACGCCATCAAGGTCTATAAAATCCGGCACACGGTGGTGGATTCCGTCACGGGCCTGTATGAGCACCGGGAAATGCTGGCGCGGCAGGTGGTCCGGCGGATTTTCAACTTCCTGAAAAAGTGGTATCAGACCGCCCTGCTGGTTTCCCAGAAACGCTCCGGGCACGAGGAGTTTTCGGCGGAGGCGGCCGGAGGTTATGCGGTGGCCCACATCGTGGACGGCACGATGGTGCTTTCCAAAGAGGTAATTGACACGCAATACAAGGAACGGCTCTATGGCCTGGCCCTCGGGGAAATGGTCCGGCTGTTCCGGATTGACGGGTGCCGCCTTTCCGGTCACGACACCCATGTGCATCTGTTAGAGATCACGGAAACGGGCCTTGTGAAAATCGGACCGAGCCTGACGGAACTGCGGCAGGCCGCGAAAAAGGATGGCCCCCATGCCCCGTCCGGAGCGTGACGTGATCCGGCCCCTGGGGGTGTGTTTCCTGTGCAGCATGCCGAAGAAATACAAACCCTCCGGTGCGCATGCCCATCTGTGGGCGGATCTCCATCGCGCAACATGGGAAGAGCCCTTCATCTGGATCAGCCTCCGCTCCGATCCGGAATATTCCGCCGTCCCCGTGCTGTTCTGGATGGAGATCGGCGTGCACCTGGAGGCCCCTCTGGAGGCGCTGGACTTTTTCCTGCGAGAGGTGTGGGTGGAGTGCTGCGGACACCTGTCGGAATTCAGGGTGGGGCGAAAACGGTATCTCCGGGAGCCTGAGGAACGGGGCGAACATTCCATGGACCTTCCCATATTTGAGGTCTTCCGGCCCGGAACCACCTTCACATACACCTATGATTTCGGGTCCCCCACCGTGATTGACGGGAAGGTCCGGGATGTTTTTCAGGGCCCCGCGGTGGACCAGAACCTGTGGAAAGGTGTGGTCCTGCTTGCCATGCGAAACCTGAAGCCCCGGATGACCTGCAGCCGGTGTGATCAGCCGGCCCGGTATCTGTACGCCGGAGAAGAGGGGGGACCGGTGGAACTTCGCTGCGGGCGACACACGCCCTATGGCGAGGGACTTCCCTATGTGAACTCCCCCCGCACCGGGATCTGCGCCTATCACGGACCGCCCCCGGGGATCCTTCTGGAACACAATGAGGAGGAACCATGGGAAAACATCCGGCTGTTCTGAATATCCGGCTCAATCCGGCTCACGGGCTTTCTTCAGGAGGACCCTACGCCGGAAACGCGGTCTGGATCGGATGTGCGCGGGAAGGAAGAGGCCTGAACGGCTGTCTTCGCCTGAGAAGGTAAGGGTATGCAGCCACGCGGCGTTTGTTTTCTCTGCGGATCTTCCCGGACCTTCAGCGTCTCCGGGGCGGTGAGACACGTGGCTACCCACTGGAAGGAAGCGCCCGGGTCCGGAAAACCGCCCTTTTTCTGGATCAGCCTGCGGGCAAGAAGCCACGCCCTCTACTGGATGGAAATCGGCATCCGGGCGGATGCTCCCCTGACCCTGCTGGATGCCTTTCTGCGGGCGGTATGGGTGGAATGCTGCGAAGATCACGTCTCCGGCTTTCAGATCGGGGACAGGCAGTTTTTCAGCGATCACAATTTCGCCGAAGAGGATCTCCTCGGGCCTGCTGAACCGGAGGAAGGCAGGTCAGTCCGGCTGAACGAGGTGATGAAGGCGGGAGATGCTTTCCTGTATACCTTTGACTATGGAACCCCCACCAGGGTGGAAGGCAGGGTCCGGGGGGTGTTTCATGAGATCCAGGGGGCGAAGCATGTTCCGGAGCTCTGGCAGGGCGGCGTTCTGGTCGCCATGCGGAACCTGAAGCCGGTTTTCGCCTGTGAGGTGTGTGGCCAGAGGGCCGAACATCTTCTGGTGCGGGCACCGTGGGATAGGGCGTTTCGGTGTGAAGCGCACAGGGAAGATCCGGAAATGGCGCATCCGCTGTTCAACGCCCCCCGATCAGGTGTTTGCGGCTATGACGGGCCTTCCCCCGATCTGGCCTTTGAAGTATATCACCCGAACGAAGCCTTCAGCAAATCATGACGTTGCAGAGACGTCGGTTGCATGATATGCCATGCTCATCCCACAGAGGGTTTACAGGCCTGCTGAAATCCGCACAGGGCTTTGCCTGCTATCTCTCGCGAGATTTTCAGGGAATCCCCCAGGAGAGATGGGGTCTCTTTCAATTCCCGAAGGGCATGCCCGGACTGTATTTTCGGGATGCTGCACAATCCCTTTCAGGAATTGCGTGGGGTGAGAAGGGGCTGGAGGAGAAAGGGAAGACGTAGCGCATCTGCGTAGAGATACGTGGAAAAAGATGGAGGTTTTCGCATGCACAAGCGTGAGGGTGTGGGTTCTCTCTGCGGGTTTCCCAGCAAACACAGGGCTTCGGGAGCCCATG
>WFYF01000131.1 GCA_015490255.1 Caldifarciminota bacterium | reverse complement strand
GGTGTCCCACCGATCCTGCCCGGGGTCATAACGCAGAATAAGGTTGGAAACACCACCCCATCCGGTCGCTCCACCGAACACATAGCCGTAGGTCCCATCGCTTGTGCCCGCTGCACCGCTCAGGGCATAGGGCAGCGACGCCACCCCCTGCCAGGCATCCGTCGCCGGGTCATAGACATACACATCGGCGTAATGGGGGCGCAGGATCAGGGAATCTCCACCGCCGACATAAATCTTCCCGTTGATCACAAAGGAGAAAGCCAGGTTCCGCGGTTTGCCAGGGAAGTCTGCAAGGCGCTCCCAGTTTCCTGTCGCAGGGTCGTAGCGCCACCAGTCGTTAAATGCGAAATCGTTGTCGTTTCCGAGTCCGAGATAAATCTTCCCCCCCACGGTGGCCACCACGTGGTTGTTCCGACCCGGAAGTTCTGCAGGAGGCTGGGGAAGCGCTTCCCAGGAGCTTACCAGAGTGTCTCCCAGAGTGTCTCCCTGATTCCCGTTCCGATCGTTTCCTGTGGTTGGCGTGGAGCAGGTGCTCCCGTATCCGGCGAGGAGCCCCGCCAGAAGGACCCACAGGACCTGCATCCGGCGCATGGCTCATCCTCCTGTTTGGCCCCTTCCAGGCCCTATGCTATGGACCGTTGCGGGAACCTTCAAGACCGATCCCCCCTTTCCGGAACACTCACCGCTGGAACATCCGGAATCTCTAACTCTCCAAGGATCCAGAGGATGAAAATCAGCCTGTCGCTTCATCCTCATAGAAGTGTTCCACCGTGATCTCGTCTGCCCAGCCCACCAGCCCCTCCCTCACACCATGCCTCAGCCCGATCTCTTCCACCATCCCCTTCAGAACCCGCCTGTATCGTTCCAGTCCGGTGAAACGCATGGTCCGCCCATCCAGACCGTACCACCCGATGATCTCCGGCGGGCGGTGCCCATCCCCCGGTTCCACAATCTCATTGAATACCACATGAAAATCCGCGCGCCCTCCTTCGGAAGGGTAGTCCCATGCCTCCAGCCGGTCCACCCGGGCAACAACCAGTGCGCGGATCATGGGTCTGTGGTCATACCAGGACTGGACAAACCGGTCCACCACATCCTCCCTTCCCCGCAGGGCGGCGACGTACAGCGTTCCACCCTGATCGGAGGCACGGTAAACGTACCATCCAATGGGTTCACCATCCTGAAAAAGATCCCTGGATTCCAGCATGGCGCCCTCCTGGGTTCTATGCGAAACCGACACCTGCCCTTTCAGTCAACCGGACAGGGGGCGTGCCCTCTCCGGCTCAGCGAGACCGGGACATGCGGACGTGCCGGACCTTTCGCCACCATTCCCGGATCTTTTCCACGGGTTCGGTGTAGCGCTGTTCCTCCCAGGGGTCTCCGATGAGGTGATATCCCCGCACCTCCCAGAACCCGGGAACAAAGTCATCCTGGACGACGATTTCAGTCACATATTTGGCGCTTTTCCACGCGTAAAGCTGGGGAATCACCAGCCTCGCCGGGGCACCGTGCTCCCGGGGAAGCCATGCACCGTTCAGCTTCAGGGCCAGGAGGCTGTCTTCTTCAAAGAGGTATTCCAGAGGAACGTTGGTGGTGTATCCGTCCAGCGAACGGGCCATCACCTGAACCGCCCCGGGTTTCGGCCGGGCGTGTTCCAGAATCCAGGCGGTGGGGATCCCCTCCCACACGAGGCCCCGTTTGGACCAGCGGGTCACGCAGTGAAAATCCGCCTCCACCTCCACCCCCACTTCCTCCAGCAGCCGTTCCAGGTCGTCCATCGTCCAGGAAAGTGGATTTTCCACGAGCCCGGTTACGGAGAACCGGTACCGGGATCGGTCCACATCGGGTCCGCCGGGGAGAATATCGTACACGGGGAAGGTTTCCACATACGTTTGGCCCGGCGGAAGCCCCTTTTCCAGATTGACACTCCGGATGCGTTTCCGCGCCATGGTTTCATGATACACCCCGGAGAAAAGACCGACAAGGGCTGCCTTCCTGAACTTTCGGCAGGATCTGGTCTTGAAGGGGTCAGAGCGGGGCTGTACAATCCCCCCTGCATGGCCCGCAAGCGCATCCGGGACCTGCCCGAATTCCGCCGGCCCCGGGAGAAACTCCTGGAACGGGGGGCGGAGGCGCTCCGGGACGAGGAACTCCTGGCTATCCTGCTGCGCACGGGGGTGCGGGGGAAAAGCGCCCTGGATCTCGCCCGGAAAATCCTGAAAGAGGCCGGGGAGGCCCTGCCCCGGTGGACGGTGGCGGATTTCCGGGCCATCCCCGGTGTGGGGGAGGCCAAAGCCGCCCAGATCGTCGCGGCCTTTGAACTCGCCCGGCGGTTTCAGGGCCCCCGCCGCTTTCCCATCCGGGGCCCGGAGGACGTGCTCCCCTATGTCCGGCACATCGCCCACCGGAAGCAGGAACACGTGCTGTGCCTCACCCTCAACGGCGCCGGCGAGGTGATTGAGGTGCATGAGATCACGGTGGGGCTGGTGAACACCAGCCAGATTCACCCCCGGGAGGTGTTCGCGCCGGCCATCGCCGACCGGGCTGCGGCGGTGATTCTGGTCCACAACCACCCTTCCGGAAACCTCACGCCATCCCGGGAAGATCTCGCCATCACCCGGCAGATGGTGGAGGCGGGCAAACTTCTGGGCATTGACGTGCTGGACACATCATCCTCACCCGGGATGGGTTCCTGTCCCTCAAAGAGCAGGGTTACTGCTGACGGTGCCTCAGGGCATGTGGGTGGGGGAAAGCACCCACACCTCCATCCGCTCGGGAAGCGGGGGGAGGTTCACCTTCCCCTCCGGGAAGCGCCGCACCGTCACCCCGTGAGCTTCCGCGATCTTCAGAAAGTCCTCCACCCCCGCGATGGGGAAATCCACCGCAGGCGTTTTGTAATGCATGGGAATCACCACCCGGGGCTCCAGGGCCTCCACGATCTTCCAGGCTTCTTTTGCGTCAATGGTGAAATGCCCGCCCACCGGGACCAGCAGCACCGAAACCGGACGGAGTTCCCGAATCTGGGTGCTGTCCAGCAGATGCCCCAGATCGCCCAGATGGACCACCCGCAGGCCCTCCGCGTCAAGGGCGAACACGATGTTGGGCCCCCGCTCTTTCCCCTTGGCGGTGTCATGGAAGGTGGACAGCCCCACCGCCACAAAGTCTTTCGTGCGGTGTTCCCCGGGGGTCTGGATCACCTGCGGGGTTCCCGGAACGTCTTTCACCCCGTCGTGGTCGGCGTGATGATGGGACACGAAGACATAATCGGCGGGCGTGGTGAGGGCCCGGTATTTGATGGCTCCCCCGAAGGCACCGGGCCGGTAGGGGTCCATCACGATCACCTTTCCCGAAGCCAGGGTGATGAGAAAGCAGGCATGGCCCACAAACTCCACGGTCATGACCCTCCTCCTGTTTGGGGTTTTGCCAGGGGAGAAAAACGTTTCCCG
This sequence comes from Caldifarciminota bacterium, assembly GCA_015490255.1. Taxonomy (GTDB): domain Bacteria; phylum Hydrothermota; class Hydrothermia; order S141-80; family S141-80; genus S141-80. The sequence goes on along the minus strand of WFYF01000131.1, from coordinate 1,210 downwards.
GTTGAAAGATCCAGAAACATGCTCCGTCCCAGGTAGAGAGCGGGATTCACCCCCTCCACCGCAATCCGCCCCTCCTCGTCCAGGGCGCCGGGGAGGGAGAACCCGTCCACCACCTCCCCCACCACGATGTCGTGGTCCCCGGCCGGATGCCGGGCATGGATCCGGCATTCCACCACCGCATAGGCTCCCCGGATCCAGAATCCCTCCACGGTGCGGGCCGGCGCCACAGGCAGGTGGAAGTGCCGGATCTTGTCCACCTCCCGCCCGCTCACCCGTCCGGTTTTGATGATCCAGTCCGCGTGGCGCAGCGGGAAGAACTGGAGCACGAACGCCCGGGCCTTTTGAAGAAGCGCATGCGTAAAGCGGGCATGGCCCACGGCCACCGCCCACATGGGGGGCTCGTGGGAGACCGGCATGTGCCAGCCCGCCGGCATCACGTTGCGCACCCCTTCCGCCTCCACCGTGATCACCGCCACCACGCCTGGATAGGCAAACCGCAGAAGATGCAGCGCCTCCGGCGGCCGCACCGGTGCCGGCTGTGACACACGAGAAGGCTCCTGTTTGCGCTTTTTCCGGGCCATGGTTCACCCCGGTTTCCGGGCCACCACCACCATCCGTTTCGCCGCATGGTCATAGGGTTCTCCGTGGAGCCCTCCATACACCGCGATGTCCTGAAACCCCACGTCCTCCAGCATATCCCGGAGTTCCCGGGCGGAGTAGAGACGCAGGCGAAAATGATATGCCTGGACGCCCTGCGGAGAAACCACCACCCATCGCGTGCGGACGCTTTCCCATCCCGGTTCCACCGTCGTCTCCTCAAGGAGATACGTTCCCCCGGCTTCATACCACACCGGATGGGACATATACGTCCGGGCCATCACCTCCTTGCCCTTCATCTCCAAAAGGAGCCTCCCGCCGGGGATCAGGGCGTGCCGCACATTCTCTAACACCCGCCGGTCTTCCCGCCGGTCTTCAAAAAACCCGAAGGAGGTGAAGAAGAGAAAGGCGGCGTGGAAGCGGGGGGAAGCCACGAACGTCCGCATGTCCGCCTGCACGAACCCCACGTCCAGTCCCTCCTTCCGGGCCCGGGTGCGGGCTTCTTCAAGATAGGTCCGGGTGCGGTCCACCCCCACCACCCGGAATCCCCGACGGGCAAGTTCCAGACTGTGCCGTCCCACCCCGCAGGCCAGATCCAGAACCCGGTCCGGAG
>WFYF01000130.1 GCA_015490255.1 Caldifarciminota bacterium | reverse complement strand
CACCTGGTGTGCCAGGGTTGTGCAGCCCAGCCGGCGAAAGACAACCTCGCTTTCTTCAAAAGACTGCCGGGCTCTCTCGGGGTTTCCGAGGAGAAAATGCGCACGGCCCCGGGCGACGAGATAAAAACCCCGCCACAGCGGACTTCCGGCAGGGGCCAGAAACCTCCTGGCCCGGGCGAGGGCCCTCCGGAAGTTTTCGCGTTGTCCGGCAGACGCATGAACCTGCATGTCCACAAGAGTCTGCCCGAAACGCACCGGAGCATCCCGGGAGGGGTTTTGCAGCAGGGACACATCAGAGAGAATCTGAAAGGTTTCCGGATCCCCGAGAAGCAGAGCAAGGAAAACCAGCCGGTGCATTCGGACCAGAGACGGCCGGCTGCGATCGCCGATAAGCCGGACAAAAGTTTCCAGTTCCCGGTTGAAGATCAGGGGCTTCACCGCCGACTGCCCCAGAGCGAACCAGAGGCGAAGAACTTCTTTTTCCAGCATGCTGAACTCCGGATCCGCGTTCCCTTCTTTCTCAAACAGGTGGAAAAATCCACGAGCCCTTGTCCAGTCTCCTGCAGACAGAAAAAGAAAAGTCAGATCGTCCAGCGCGAGAGGCAGCAGCCGGCGAGTTCCTGCAAGGCGAAACAATCGCAGGGCATCCATCAGGTGCTTTCTGGCCGAAAGCACATATCCCTGTTCCAGATGAATATCTCCAAGACCATAGGCTCCGAAACCTTCCACATCCAGCATGTCCTGCGCCCGGATCTGTTCCAGGGCCTGCTGATAGAGGCGTGCGGCATCGCGGAGCCGACCCCGCTGGACCAGGACCACGGCCTGGGCAAGGGCCAGGAGCACTTTGCCGCGGACATATCGCGTGGGGCGAAGGGTTTCCTGCGCCCGGTGGTAATACCGCAGAGCCTGAACATTTTGTCCCTTCTGCCGGGCCATTTCCCCCATGGCATACAGAGCCTGGACCAGAGCAAACCGATGTCCTTTTCCCCCGGATCGTATCAGGCGGGAGAACACGCGTTTCGCCCTGTCGGGCTGCCCCCCCACCAGATAAACCCAGCCCACAATGGACTGAAGGAGGGGATCCGCCTCCCTCTCCCATTTTTCTGCAAGCTGCATCGCCTGTTTGATTTTGCCGAGGTCTCCCAGGGCGGAGAGGTAAATCCACCGCAGATTTTCCGGCGGTGGCTCGGGAATTTGCCGGACCAGTTCCCGAAAACGGCCTGTGGCACGCAGCAACCACAGCGAGGCCTCCAGAACCAGCGGATCATCACGATCTTTTTCCGGAATCACGAGCAAAAGTCGCTGAAGACCCCGGATGTCCAGGGTGGCCAGCATGTTTTTCAGGGTTTTTCGGTATGCCGTGCGGAAAGCTGAATCATCCACCTGGGAGAGCAGATACAAACGCCAGATGCCGGAGTCCATCCGGGCGTTTTCCAGGGCCCACAACATCACACGTTTCCGGGATTGGGGCGAAAGCAACCGGTGTGCCAGAAAGACCCAGGCCTTTTCCCGGAAGGAAACAATCTCCCTTCCAGCCTGATCCCGGGTATGAATCCAGCCCTTCTCCTCCAGATTGCCCAGCATCTCTTCCGGAGAATCCACACCTTCCTCATCCGCACCTTGCAGGAGCTCTGCAAGGGCTGCCTCCCCGCCCATAACCGCCAGAATCCCGAGAAGCGTTTTCTCTCCAGGGGACAGATCCCGGATTCGTCTCTCCCACAACGGGACAAGGTCGGCGGGATAAAACCCCGGGGGGATGCCGGGATACACCCAGTGCGTCTGCGCGGGAGCGAGCAGTCCTTCATTCACCAGGGCGCGCAGCAGGCTTCCGACCAGCCCTGGAAGCCCTCCGGAAAGTTCAAAAAGATCTTCCGTGAGCCCTCCCGGCACCACGCCGCCCAGCGCTCGCTCCACGAGACGGGGAAACTCGTGATGCATGGGAGGGATGCGCAGCTCACCCACCCGATAAGACAAAAAGAGAGGTTGAAGGCGGAACTGGATTCCGGAAAACGCCCGGTCGGGAACCACCAGAACGCAGGTTTTCCCCTCCTGGACCCACCGACCCACCCGGGCCCACTCTGCATCCGTGAGGGTGTGGGCGTCATCCACCACAACCACCGAAGTGCGAATCCGCTGCGACGCTCCGGCAGCCGCTCCGGGTCTCCACAGGGTTGCCCTTCCCCGGAGGACTTCCTGCACAAAGCGCGTCTTTCCTGCACCTTCCGGGCCCCGGATCACCACCACCGACCGTTCCCGAAGAAGGGTGGCCAGCGTCCGCTGCTCCACCGGCCGGGGCACATAGGACGGGGGCCAGTTCAACCGGACCCGACGGGGTGCGGGATAGGCCAGCGTCCCTTTCCCCCGGGCTTTCGCCAGATACAGGGCCTGATCCGCGAGGGGCAGAAGTTCATAGACATCCGTGGTGTCATCCGGAATCCCCGCAAGTCCGGCGCTCAAGCCCACCGCATGCCCCGCGAGTCCGTGCACCGAAAGGTCCTGGATCCACCGGCGAAGGGTGCGAGACGCCGAAGATCGGGACCGTCCTTCAAAGAGGATCAGAAATTCATCCCCGCCCAGCCGCAGAATATGCACACCGGGACGAAGCCGCTTGCGAACATACCGGCCAAACGCCTGGAGAACCCGATCTCCCTCCGCGTGCCCGAAGGTGTCGTTCACAGCCTTGAAATCGTCCATATCGGCCACCGCACAGGCCACCGGGATTCCTTCCCGTTCCACCCGTACAGCAACCCGCTTCAGGAGATCCTCCAGTCCCCCCCGCTCTGCGAGCCCCGTCAGAGGATCTTCCCGCCACATGCCTCAGAAGAAATAGTCCAGGGTCCAGGAAAGGAACCAGGAGGGTTCTTCCGTGGCAAAACTTCCCTCCACCGGACGCCCGAAGGCGTCCACCATCCCGTTCTCCAGATTCAGGTTCCCGCGATAGAGGGAGTTTTTCAGCCGGAGTTTGAGGCGAGCCACCAGACGATCCGCCACACCATGGGTCACCGTGATATAGAACTTGCTTCCATCCCCATACAGGAAGTCAATCCCCGTGTCTTCAAAAATCCACTGGCTCCCTCCCTCATTCGTCCACACGGCCGTTCCCGCCTGAACCTGGGTCCGGGAGGTGAGATCATACCGGAGAAACAGGCTCACGAATCCCCCCTTCATCCCCGCCCGGGGAAGATCAATGCGAGGGGTCAGGTCCACCGTGCTCTGACGGATCTCCACCCCCGCGATGCCCCGCGCCAGAAGATAGAACACCCGGAGGGCCCGCTCCTCGGAATAACTCTCCGTATAGGCCACCCCCCGGAGGTTCCGGCGTTTCTGGAAGCGCTCCCGATAGCGGAACCGCACCGCATGGACCGGCCGGAACTCGCCCTCCACGTTGATCCGGTAGTTCCAGAGGCCGTCGGCGAGGTCCCGCCACACATCCACATAAAACCGGGGGACCAGCCACTTCCGGTTGAGCTGATACCGGGTCTCCAGGAAAAAACCCTCCTCCGGCTTGGGAGCGGGGAAGCTCCGGAGAGAGGAGGCCAGGGGATCCACCAGGCGGTAGGGCCGCTCCAGGGGTGTGTCCTCAAACCGGCTGTCCTCCTGGAAGGAACGCTGGTAGGGGTTGAAGAAACCGGGATCCTGGCGGCGATAGTGGAGATTCCAGAAAAACCGGGGTTTCTGCACCCGGATGGCCACGGCGAGGGCGCTTCCCGAACCACCCCGGAGCTGTCGGGCCCCCTCCATTTCCAGGCTCACCGGAAACTTCACGGTCTGGAAGGCAAACCCGAGAAACCGGTAACCGTCCACAGGACCTTCGGGAAAGCTCGCATCATAACCGAGATCTTCCCGGTCCAGGGGGAGGTCCAGGTCCTCAAAGCGCATGGAGAGCGGGCGATCATAGGTGATATCCAGGAAATGCAGGCGCAGACGGGAGCCCACCAGGAAAGGTCGGGGAAAGTCCAGATCCACGAAGCTTCCCACCACCCGCTCCCGGACGCTCCGGTCCCACAGATCGGTGGGGATAAAGGATCCGGTGTAGAGGAACAGGGGATCACCGCTGCGGTCCAGCAGCACGGGGCGGCGATTGAAGGCGGCATACGTTGAAAGGTGAAAACGCCGGTATCCCAGCCGGGCATACCCCCCCAGAAGGCCCATGGTCCGGCTGGCCGTGAGATCGCCAAACACCCCCTGGTCCCGATCCATCAGGCGATCCCGGGCTTCCTCAGCGTTGTCCATCATCACCCCCTGGTCCAGGGCGATCCGGAAGTGCCCCAGGAGCAGGCGTTCCACCACTCCGGAGGACGTGTAATCCACAAATCCTCGCACCAGGGGACCTTCCAGATAAAAGGGAGACTGGTGGAAGGCAAAGCCCGTACGAAAGCCCTGCCGGTGGTTCACCACACTTTTGAACCGGAAAAAGGGCCGGGGAGAAATCCGGCTTTCATCCTGACGATAACGCACCAGACGGGCAGAAAGGCTGTCTATCTGGGCATCCGTCCAGCCCGCAGACCGCAGGCGTTCCCGGAGGGTGGTGTCGGCAGCCCGGACGTCCAGCTCCTGCAGCCGCTCATACAGATAATCCGTGGAATACACCACGTCGTTGGGCAAATAGACGTTCACCGAAGCCCAGCCGTACCAGGCGGGGAGGCGGGGCTCCCGAACGGTCACAAAAGGACGCAGATTGAAATAGCCATAGGAGGAAAGTTCGGGAGCACGACGAAGGTGAGAAACCCGATAGAGGCTGGCCTTGCGGGCATAGCGTATCGCCGCCACCGCATCCAGCAAACTCACACCCGGCAGGCTCTGGAGCTCCTCCACCGAGGCCTTCTGGATCCAGATGGGGGCGCGGAGACGAAACAGCCAGTAATCAAAGGCACTGGCCCGGGGACTTTCCTCAAGGGCTCCGAAACTCCGGATCCGCTCCACATCCCGCACCACACCCCGCTGTTCCGGAGGGGTCACCACGAGATGGTCCTTCCAGCGAGCCACATCGCCGGAGGTGATCCCCGGGATTCGGAACAGATCATACACCGTCCGAAAGGGACCGTGTAGGGTGCGATAAGTCACAATGCGCTGAACCTTTTCCTCCGGGATGCGTGCTGTCTGGAGGACTTCCTCCACCCTCCGGCCCTCCCGGGCGGCCAGGCTCACCGCGTCCTCATATCCGATGGGCAGCAGACGAAGGCTCTCAGGGGGAGCGGAGTTCAGATTGATGGCAAGCAGGACCGGAAAAAGCAGCAGGCCAGCCCCGGTCATCTCACCACACCCGGTTCAGGGCGAAACTGTGGGATATGGGCAGTCCTGGACGGAAAAATGCGGCGTAATCCACATCCAGCCCGGCGAAGCGAAATCCCCCGCCCGCGGCGAAGGCCACATAGGCGTCGCTCTCCCGCTGGAGGCTGAAACGAAAGACCACGGGATAGGCGTTCAGGCGCACCTCCTGACCCACCATCCACCGCAGGGCCTCCCCCTCCACCTGCCGCACTCCCGCCGTGGTGGTCACCCCCTCATAGGGGAACAGGGCCACGGCGGCTTCCAGGGCCGGCGGGACGGTTTCCGTGCCCACCGTGGGCCGGTTGGCGTTGGCCAGGACAACCCCCACCGTCCAGAACCGCTGGGGGAGAAAGAGGAGTCCCACATCCACTCCCGGTGCGTGGAAGGCTCCGGACCGGGGGTCCTGATAACGCAGGAGTTTCAGGGCCAGTCCGGCCCGAAGCACCCGGGCCACCCGGTAGGCGGCGTTCACCCCTGCGGTGATCTCCGCATATCGCCCGGTGTAGGTTCCTTCCAGATTGGCTCCCACCTGTTCCAGATACACACCGGCACGGAGTCCCTCTCCAAAAGGATGAACATAGGCAAGGCCCACATGGTGGAGGAAGGTGCCGAGGCCACCGTAGGGCAGACTGAAAAAGGCACTGTAACTCCGGCCTTCCAGGGCACCGGGATTGCGGAATGCGGCTGCAGGAGAGGTGGGGAGGGCGACCACGGAGCCCAGACCCAGCTCCGCCGGATGGCCCACAGGCTGTTCAAAAAGCAGGGCGACCATCAACCAGTGCATGCCTCGCTCCTTGTGTTTGTCTGGAGGGAAGTGTACAGAGCCGTCAGAGAACCTTCAATTGCGCGGGACTGACCTCAGACATGCGTT
>WFYF01000129.1 GCA_015490255.1 Caldifarciminota bacterium | reverse complement strand
GATCTGGGAGGTCTGGAGCAGAGTCCAGTAGACGAAGGCAAAGATCAGGGAAACCCCGAAACCCCAGGAGCGTCCCCGCCCCCGGCTTTCCAGCGCTAGGGGGAAGGCGAACAGCATCAGGATCACGTTGGCAAAGGGGAAGGCGATTCGCATGTGGAAGGCCACCCACTCGGCGTGTCGTTCCAGGCCTGCCGCCCGTTTCAGACGGATCACCTCCAGAATCTCCTGGAGGGTGAGTTCTTCCAGTTCGTCCGGGCGTTTCAACAGTTCCCCCGGCGTGATGGTGAGTTCGGGAAAGGCCCTGACCGCATACCGTTCCACAAAGCTGGTGTCGCCGTAATGCTGGACGGTCACGCTGAACAGGCGCCAGTATGCGGAATCCGGGTGAAACCGGCCTTCCCGGGCCACCAGAACCCGCCGGAGCCGCCCTTCTTTCACCTCATAAATCATCACCCCCCGTCCCCAGTTCCGGGTGGCGTCCAGATAGGAGAAATAATAGATCCGACCCGCCCGGTCAAAAAAGGAAACCTCGCTGGCCTGTTTGGTGAACCGGGGGGTTTTGCGCTTCAGAATGCGCGCATTTTTGAAATCTTCCCCGAACCGGGTGGCCCGGGGAGTGATCTGGTCCCCCACGGCAAAGGCCAGGGCGGTGTGGAGGAGACTGGCGAGAAACAGGGGGAAGAAAATCCGCACGGTGGAAACGCCGGCGCTCCGGATGGCCAGAATTTCAAACCGGCGGGCCATTTCTCCGATGGAGAAGAACACCCCGAGAAGTTCCGCCATGGGCAGCAACAGGACAAAGAGATAGGGCACCAGGGTGGCGTAATACAGAAGGAGATCCCGGGGATGGGCCTTTTTGTCAATATAGGTGTCAATGCGCTCAAAGAAATGGACCACGAGATACAGGAGGAGGAGCCCCAGAAGCACCACAACAAAAACCGAATAGAATCGCCGCAGGAGATAGCGGTCCAGAAGTTTCACCGCTTCCCTCAGATCCGGGCCCGGTGGCGTTCAAAAGCCTGCTTCATATGGTGATATTCGTCCATCATCCGGCGGTTCCGGAGGCGATGGGCCAGCCGCAGGCCCAGCTCTTCCCAAGGATGGGGTTTGATCAGGGCATAGCGGAGATACACCTCCGCCAGCAGGGGATCGTGGTCCATGCGAAGGGCCTGGGAGATGGCCCGGCCCATCATGGTGTGGGCTTCCCGGAACCGTCCCTCCAGCGCCAGGGCGGCGGCCATGTCTGCCCGGAGAAGGGGGATGAGGTGACGCATCCGCAGGCGCACCCCGTGCTGGAGGGTCCGGGCGGCCACATACAGCGCTCCGCTGGACCCTCCCGTCAGGAGAGAAAGGCTGATCTCCCGCAGCGCCCGGATCCGGGAACCCGGCCGGCGCTCCAGCCGGCTGTGGTGGAGGGTGTATCGGGCATAGGGGGGGAGTTTGGACCAGTCCCGAAGAAGACGTACTGCCCGCAGAGCCCGCCAGCCCAGGCGGCTCCGGGTCCCCGCAAGGTTTTCCCGATAGATTTTGCCCAGCACCTTGAGGGCAAAGGAATATTCCCCCAAGCGTTCCATCAGGAAATCCGCGAGGGAGAAATACGCGGTGACCCGGATGACCGGCGCCTTCTCCGCACGGGCCACGTCCGCAGCCTGGAGAAAGAGCTTCATCGCGCCCAGCCAGTCTCCCCGCTCCTCCAGATGCCGGGCCCGCAAAAGCAGTGACTCGCTCTTCCTCATTCGGATCCCACCTCCAGAATGGCGGTGAAGGCTTCCTGGGGAAGCTCCACCTTCCCGATCTTCTTCATGCGTTTCTTGCCCTCTTTCTGACGTTCCAGGAGTTTGCGCTTCCGGGTGACGTCCCCGCCATAACACTTGGCGGTAACGTCCTTGCGGAGGGGCGGAATCCGTTCGCTGGCGATCACCTTTTTCCCGATGGCAGCCTGGATCTTCACCTCAAACAGCTGCCGGGGGACCACCTTCCGCAGCCGGCTCACCAGTTCCCGTCCCACATAATAGGCTTTGTCCCGGTGCACCACCGCCGCCAGGGCCTCCACCCGTTCGCCGTTCAGGAGGATATCCAGCCGAACCAGATCCGAAGCCCGGAAGTCCAGGGGCTCATAGTCCATGGAGGCGTATCCCCGGGTCAGGCTTTTGAGTTTGTCAAAGAAATCAAAGATCACCTCAGAGAGGGGAAGTTCATACTCCAGGAGGACGGTGCGGGCGTCCACGTAGCTCATGGTCCGCTGGACGCCCCGGCGTTTGTGGAGGAGTTCCATCACATTCCCCACGTATTCCGCCGGGGTGATGATCTGCATCAGGACGAAAGGCTCATAGGCTTCCTTGAAATCGTTCGGGAAGTCCTTCGGAGAATGGATCTCCACCACTTCGCCGCTGCGGGTTTTCACCCGGTAGGTCACGTTGGGGGAGGTCACGAGAATCTCCAGACCGAACTCCCGTTTGAGGCGTTCCTTGACAATCTCCATGTGGAGCATGCCCAGGAAACCCACCCGGAACCCCAGCCCCAGGGCGGGGG